>JAKFUQ010000206.1 GCA_021732645.1 Rhizobacter sp.
CGGCGAGCGCCATCCGCGCGTTGACCTGACGCTGGTGATCACCCGCAGGAATGGTGAACGCCTCGAGGTGCCTGTGACCTGCCGCCTGGACACGGCCGAAGAGCTCGCCATCTACGAGGCGGGCGGCGTGCTGCAGCGCTTCGCGCAGGACTTCCTGGCTGCTTCTTCCATCACCTCCACCACCGTTGCCTGAGGACACTCTTGGCCCACCTCGAACAAATCCACATCCCCGCGACCTACATGCGCGGCGGCACCAGCAAGGGCGTGTTATTCCGGCTCGACCAGTTGCCCGAAGCCGCGCAAGTGGCTGGCTCCGCGCGCGACCGCCTGCTGATGCGCGTGATCGGCAGCCCCGACCCCTATGGCAAGCAGATCGACGGCATGGGCGGCGCGACCTCGAGCACCAGCAAGGTGGTCATCGTGTCGCGCAGCACGCGGCCCGGGCACGACGTCGACTACCTGTTCGGCCAGGTGGCGATCGACCGGCCCTTCGTCGACTGGAGCGGCAACTGCGGCAACCTGTCAGCGGCCGTGGGCCCGTATGCGATCAGCCACGGTCTGGTCGATGCCAATCGCATTCCGCATGACGGCGTAGCCACCGTGCGGGTGTGGCAGGCCAACATCGGCAAGACCATCGTCGCGCACGTGCCCGTCACCGGCGGGCAGGTGCAGGAGACCGGCGATTTCGAGCTCGATGGTGTGACGTTCCCGGCCGCCGAAGTGCAGCTCGAATTCATCGACCCGGCGGCCGATGCGGGCGAGGGCAGCGGCGGTGCGATGTTCCCCACCGGCCACGTGGTCGACGAGCTCGACGTGCCAGGCCTGGGGCAGTTGGAGGTCACGATGATCAACGCCGGCATCCCGACTATCTTCGTCAACGCCTCATCGCTGGGCTACACCGGCACCGAATTGCAGGACGCGATCAATGGCGATGCGCAAGCGCTCGCGGTGTTCGAGCGCCTGCGCGCCCACGGCGCGTTGCGCATGGGTCTGATCCAGCACCTGGACGAGGCCGCGACACGCCAGCACACGCCGAAGATCGCCTTTGTCGCGAAGCCGGTCGACTACGTGTCTTCCAGCGGCAAGCGCGTGGCAGCGGGCGATATCGATCTGCTGGTGCGCGCACTGTCGATGGGCAAGCTGCACCACGCCATGATGGGCACGGCGGCCGTGGCGATCGGCACGGCTGCGGCCATCCCCGGCACGCTGGTGCATCGCGCAGCTGGCGGTGGCAGCGCGCTCGCGGCCGTGCGCTTCGGTCACCCGTCGGGCACGTTGTGCGTGGGCGCCGAGGCCACGCAGGTCGACGGCATGTGGCGCGTCGCGAAAGCGCGGATGAGCCGCAGCGCCCGCGTGCTGATGGAAGGGCACGTGTTCGTGCCTGCTGAGACCCACTGACCCAGGAAACGATCATGACCACACGCAAAACCCTCAAAACCCTTGTCGATGCACGCCGCGGCGTGATCGTGCCCGGAGCGTTCAACGCGCTATCGGCCCGCGTGATCGAAGACCTCGGCTTCGAAGCCATTTATGTCACCGGCGCCGGCGTGACCAACATGAACCTGGGTTTGCCTGACCAGGGCTTCATGGGCCTGGCGGAGATTGCCGAAGTCACCGGCCGCATCCGCGATGCGGTCGGTCTGCCGCTGATCGTCGATGCCGACACGGGCTTCGGCAATGCGCTGAACGTGCGTCACGCGATCCGCACCCTGGAGCGCGCAGGGGCTGACTGCGTGCAGCTCGAAGACCAGGTCAGCCCCAAGCGCTGCGGCCACTTCAACGGCAAAGACGTGATCGGCACCGCAGAGATGGTCGGCAAGATCAAGGCCGCCGTCGACGCGAGGCATGACCCCGACTTCCTCATCATGGCGCGCACCGATGCGCGCAGCGTCCACGGCTTCGAAGCTGCCATCGAGCGCGCGCAAGCCTTTGCCGAAGCCGGCGCCGACATCCTGTTCGTCGAAGCCGTCACGAGCGCAGAAGAGATACGCGCGCTGCCGAAACGCCTAGGCCCGCCGCAACTGATGAACATGGTCATCGGCGGCAAGACCCCGATCTTCGGCGCCGATGAACTCGCCGCGCTGGGTTATGGCGTCGTGCTCTATGCCAACGCTGCACTGCAGGGCGCACTGGCCGGCATGCAGAAGGCGCTGACCGTGCTGCGCGACGACAAGCGCGTCAACGAAGACCCGGCGCTGGTGGCGCCGTTTGCCGAACGCCAGCGGTTGGTGGGCAAGCCGGCGTGGGATGCGCTGGAAAATCGGTACTCGTCGGCGTCATAGAGCACGGGCGCCCGGTTCGGCAATGCGCTGTTCAACAGGAACCGCTCTGAACAGAGGCCGAAATGCGTCGCGTCGTTTTCAACCCCGCGCCACCAGCTGACGCAGGAGTTCGTGGCGCTGTACGGCGCGCTGGCCTGTCTCTGAAAGACCCGACAAGCGGTATTTGACAGGTCTGATGCGCTCATGCGCTGCAAGGCCTGCGTGCTATCTTCATCGCCCATGTCAGAACAGGATCGACACCCATGAGCTACGACATCGATCTCTCCGGCCGCGTTGCGCTGGTCACCGGCGCGTCCAGCGGACTCGGCACCCAATTCGCGAAAACCTTGGCCACGGCCGGTGCGGCCGTGGTGCTGGCCGGGCGCAACATGGAACGACTGAAAACGCTGCGCGCCGAGATCGAGGGCGATGGCGGCGACGCGCACGTCGTCGAGCTCGACCCGACCGATGTGGCCAGCATCCGCTCGGCGGTGGCCCACGCTGAAACCGAGATGGGCACGATCGACATCCTGGTCAACAACTCGGGTGTCAGCACCTCGCAGAAGCTGACCGAAGTGACCGAAGACGACTACGACTTCGTGTTCGACATCAACACCCGCGGCAGCTTCTTCGTCGCGCAGGAAGTCGGTAAGCGGATGATCGCTCGGGCCAAGGGTGCTGCGCCTGGCACCTTCACCGGTGGGCGCATCGTCAACATCGCGTCGATGGCCGGGCTGAAGGTGCTGAGCAAGATCGGCGTCTACAGCATGAGCAAGGCGGCGGTGATCCACATGACGCGCGCGATGGCGCTCGAATGGGGCAAGCACGGCATCAACGTCAACGCGATCTGCCCTGGCTACATCGACACCGACATGAACCACCACGAGTGGCTGACCGACGCCGGCAAGCGGCTGATCGACACGCTGCCGCGCAAGCGCATCGGCCAGCCTAAGGACCTGGACGTGGTGCTGATGATGCTGTGCGCCAACGAAAGCCATTTCGTCAACGGCGCAGTGATCCAGGCGGACGACGGCTACGCCCTCTGAGCGCCCCTCGCGCAGATTCCTCCAAGCCCTGCGGTCGGCGACGGCACAATCCGCTCAGACAGGGCCGATTGGCCGGTGGACATGACTCTGAGTCCTGGAGAGGAATGCAATGAACAAGGTGTATCCGAGCGCTGACGCAGCGCTCAAGGGCGTCGTCGCCGATGGCCAGTTGCTGGCGGTAGGCGGC
>JAKFUQ010000133.1 GCA_021732645.1 Rhizobacter sp.
TGCGCTTCATCGAGGCGCGACTGCTGGCGGCGCAGCGACTCGACCGCCGCCAGTCCGGCCTGCGCCCGGTCGTTGGCACCGTCGAGCGCGATCACGCGGCGGTACAGCACGGCGGCGTCTTCCAGCGTGTCAGGCCCGTTGCGCAGCGTGTCGGCCTTGGCCAGCAGCGTGCCGATCTGCTTGTCGCGCTGGCGGATCGCGAGGATGCGGTAGTGGCGGTTGTCGGGCTCCAGCACCATGCCTTTCTCGATCTCCGACAGCCCCTCTTCGAGCTTGCCTTCGCTGATGAGCTGCTCGCCCTGGCGCACGAAATCGCGGCCGGGTGCGCAGGCGGTGAGCGCGAGCACTGACACCAGCACCAGGAGGGCTGGCGGGCGCAAACACAGCGGCAGCCACAGCGACAGCCACAACGGGCGCTGGGTCATCGCTTGCTCCCGAGCGCAAGCGACAGGCTTTGGTTGAGCGGCAGGTAGGTCAGCGTCATCAGTTTCTCGGTCATCTCATCAATACGGTAGACCGCATCGACGGTGTCGCCGGCCCTGACCGGCAGAACCCGCTCACCCTGGGTGAAAAAAGCCGTGCGCACACCGTCTTCCGACAGGCCGCCCAGGTAGGTGTAAGGGAATGGCGGCGCGACCGGTGGTGGCGGTGGCGCCGCCGCGGCCGCGCGCTGCGCGAGGGTCGGCGGGGGCTGCCACGACACCGCGCCGAACAGCGCTTGCGGCGCCGCGTCGGCCGACGCGTCGTCGGCAGCCAGGGCACGCTGGCGTGCGGCCAGGCGGTCAAGCTGCACCTGGGGGGCCGCGGCGCTCGGCTCGACCGCCATCGACACCGATTCCGCTGCTGTTGCCACCGATTCATGGCGGCTCGCGCGCTGGCCGGACGTGCGCGGCTCGACCGCCTCGACGACCTCACTGCCCTCGCCTGCACCGCCCATCAGCGCGACCACCCGCCCGGCGATCAGCGCACTGCCGACGACGACGATGGCGATCGCCACACGCTGGCGGGTGGAGGACAGGGCTGCCATCACGAGCGCCGCGTTCGGTTAGGGGGTGAGGTGGGCAGCGCAGGGGGCACCACCCTGGGCTTGGTCACGAACAACACGAAGCGCAGCTGCGCGTCGAGCAGCGGCGAGCCGGGGTCGCTGCGCCGCAGGTTGACCTCTTCCATCGCCAGTCCCGGCAGCTCGCGCAGCGCATCGCGGGTGGTGCGGCGCAGCGCACGGTAGTCGGCCTTGAACGGCAGGGTGATCGCGTAGCGCGCCAGCGGTTCGGCGGCGTCGCTCACAAACTTGAACTCGGCTTCATCCAGCGCCACGCCGCGCTGCCGCGCCAGGGCCTGCAAGCGCGCCAGCGCCGGGGCCATGCCCTGTTCATTGGGAAAGCGCCGCGCGAAATCGGCCAACTGCTGTTGCGGCGTGACCACGCGCACGGCAGTCGACTGCGCCTGCGCCGCCAGGCGTTGTTCAAGCAGCGCGCTGTCGGCGCCGAGACGATCCGCTTCGGCGTGCAAGGGAGCGACCCCGCCCACCGCAACGACTGCGCTGCCGACCATCAACACCAGCGCCACCCAACCGGGCAGGCCCACGCCGCGCAGCCCGCGCGCCGCATGCCAGCGCAGGCTGTTCAGCGAGGATGGCGACGACAGCCGCATCACGGTTGCTGCCATGTCGCAGCCAGCGTGAACGAGACCACCGGCACGCCATCGCGCTGCGTGCTGCGGTAGCCCTGCAGATGCACCTGCCCCATCGTGGCCTGCGCCGCGAGCCGCTCGACATAGGCCAACAGTTCGTCCATCGAGCGCGCTTCGCCGGCCAGCCGCAGGCTGCGGTCGCTGGCATTCGGCGCGAGCGACAGCAGACCGAGCTGGCGCGCGTCGGCCCCCTCGATGGCGTCGAACAGCGCGTCCCAAGGCACGGTCAGCCGGTCGATGACGGCGTTCGCCCGGCCGATGTCGGCCACGGTCTGTGCATCCGGGGCGGCTACGCTGCGGAGGGGGGAGCGCTCGGTCACGCGCACCCCGAGCAGGGCGTGGCGGCGCTGCGCCTGCTCGTGCGCAGCCACCGCCTCGCTGAACGACTCGGACACCGCCACGACACCGATCACCGCCGCCACCAGCGCCAGCCAGCCGACCCAGCGCCAGCGCGACCGCGGCGGCTGGCGAAAGTCGAGTTGCAGCGCCGGGGCGGTCATGCGGGCACCGCTTCGAGAGCAACGATGGCCTGGGCGGAGCGTTGGCTGCCCATCACCACGACCGGACACAGCGGCGGCGCCATGCCGAGTGCGAACCATTCGCGCTCGAGCAGCGTGGTCAGGTCCGTGGCCGGTGAGCGCAGCCGCTTGACCTGCAGTGCTTCGGCGTCGTCCATGAGCAGCAGCGTCGTCCAGCGGGCGTCGGCTTCAACGAACCAATGCGGCCCCGCCGCGATGCCGTGGCGTGCCTGGTTGTAGGCCGCCATCAATGACGGTTGCACGCTGGCCACCGTGCAGCGCCGCGCTTGCGCTGCGGCGTCGATGCTGTCGAGCAGCGCCGTGTCGATGGCGCAAGCCAGCGTCGCCGCACCCCAGCGCGCAGCGTGCTGGCACACCGTCCAGCCGCGCGCCGCCTCGCCATGGGCGTCGACGAAGCACTGCTCGGCCAGCAACTGGCGCTGCACGGGACGGCTCAACGCATCGCGCCACGGCACGATGCCGTAACGCACGCCGTCGCCGGCGAGGATGCACCTCAGGCGGGCGCCCGCAGGCAAGGCCAGTGCGTCGAACTGGCGCGCGATGGCCTCGGGCTGCGTGTCGGTGAGCCGCAGCTCGAATGCGCTCGCTCGCCCGATGGCAGACAGGGAATCAAGCGACCAGCGTGACACGGTTCACCTCCTCCAGCGTGGTGAGGCCGTCCAGAAACAAATCCACTGCCGCATCACGCAAGAAGCGCGTGCCGTTGCGCCGCGCCGCATCCTTGATCTGACGCACCGGCGCGCGGGCGACGATCAGCTCGCGCAGCGTGTCGTCGAGCATCAGCAACTCGCCGACCGCCTTGCGGCCCTTGAAGCCGGTGCCGCGGCACTTGCCGCAGCCGCGCCCGGCCTTCAATGCCCGGCCCTCGGTGCGCACCGGGTCGATCAGTGCCTCTTGCAAAGCTTGCTTGCCCACCGTCACCGGCTCGCTGCAATGCACACAGTTGACCCGTACCAGCCGCTGCGCCAGCACGCCGGTCAGCGCCGAGACGAAGCTGTACGGATCGACATCCATGTGGGTGAAGCGGCCGATCACGTCGAACACGTTGTTGGCGTGCACGGTGGACAGCACCAGGTGGCCGGTCAGCGCGGCCTGGATCGCGATCTGCGCGGTCTCCGGGTCGCGGATTTCGCCGACCATGATGCGGTCCGGGTCGTGGCGCAGGATCGAGCGCAGACCGCGCGCGAAGGTCAGGCCCTTCTTCTCGTTGACCGGGATCTGCAACACGCCGGGCAATTGGTACTCGACCGGGTC
>JAKFUQ010000294.1 GCA_021732645.1 Rhizobacter sp.
GAGCGCCCTGGGACTGGTTTCCCCGCAATCGATGGCCTTTGCGCAGCCATTGCCCCTGCGCAGTGGCGCCCTGCTGCGCGACTACACCTTGGTGTACGAAACCTACGGCACGCTGAATGCGGCACGCAGCAATGCGGTGCTGGTGTGCCACGCGCTGAACGCCAGCCACCATGTCGCGGGTCGCTACGAAGGTGACGCGAAAAGCGCCGGCTGGTGGGACAACCTGATCGGCCCGGGCAAACCGCTGGACACCGACCGCTACTTCGTCATCGGCGTGAACAACCCGGGCTCGTGCTTTGGCTCGACCGGCCCGACGTACCTCAACCCGGCCACACAGCAACCTTACGGTGCCGACTTTCCGGTGGTCACCGTCGAAGACTGGGTCGATGCGCAGGCCCGGCTGTGCGACGCGCTCGGCATCTCGCAACTGGCGGCAGTGATCGGCGGCAGCCTGGGCGGCATGCAGGCTCTGTGCTGGGCGATGCGCTACCCGGCGCGGCTGCGGCACTGCATCGCCATCGCCACCGCGCCCAATTTGTCGGCGCAGAACATCGCGTTCAACGAAGTTGCGCGGCGCGCCATCGTCACCGACCCCGACTTCCACGGCGGCCACTACCTGGCGCACGGCACGGTGCCCAAGCGGGGCCTGCGGGTGGCGCGGATGATCGGCCACATCACCTACCTCAGCGACGACACGATGGACGCCAAGTTCGGCCGCAACCTGCGTGCGGCTGTCTCTGGGGTGACCGACGGCACCGATGCAAGCAGTGGCGCCACCCCGCGCTACACCACGCAGGACATCGAGTTCGAGATCGAGAGCTACCTGCGCCACCAGGGTGACAAGTTCAGCGAGTACTTCGACGCCAACAGCTACCTGCTGATCACCCGCGTGCTCGACTACTTCGACCCCGCACGCGAGCACGGCGGCGATCTGTCGGCGGCATTTGCAGCCGCCACGGCACAGTTCCAGCTGATCAGCTTCACCACCGATTGGCGCTTCTCACCGGGCCGCTCGCGCGAGATCGTCAAGGCGCTGCTCGACAACCGGCTCGACGTGAGTTACGCCGAGATCGCCGCGCCGCACGGGCACGACGCTTTCCTGCTCGACGACCCGCGCTACCACGGTGTGCTGCGCGCACGCTTCGATCGCATCGCGCGCGAGATCGACGCCCCACCCGAGCGCGCACCATGAGCGATCGCCAAGACCTCGAACTGATCGCCGGCCTGGTGCCCGCCGGTTCGCGCGTGCTCGACCTCGGTTGCGGCTCGGGCGAAACGCTCGCGTACCTGCGCGACCGCCGCGAGTGCACCGGCTACGGCATCGAGATCGCCGACGCCAATGTGCTGGCCTGCGAGCAGCGTGGTGTCAACGTGATCCAGCTGAACCTGGAAGAAGGCCTGGCCATCTTCGACGACCAGAGCTTCGATGTGGTGCTGCAGATCGACACCTTGCAGCACCTGCGCAACACCGAGCGCATGTTGATGGAGACCGCACGCGTCGGCCGCATCGGCATCGTCAGCTTCCCGAATTTCGCGCACTGGGCGAACCGGCTCAGCGTGGTGCGCGGCCGCATGCCGGTGACGAAAGCGCTGCCCTACGAGTGGTACGACACGCCGAACATCCGCGTCAGCACCTACGCTGATTTCGAAGTACTGGCACGCCGCTGCGGCCTGCGCATCCTCGATGCGTTCGGCATCCAGCAAGGCGCCTGCGTGCGACGCTGGCCGAACCTGATGGCCAGCGTGGCCGTGTTCAAGTTCGAGCGCGCATAGCCGTCTTGGGCGTGGCCTTCGACGTCGCGCAGGGCGGTGCCAGCCCCGCCAGGTAAGCATCGAGCGCCTGTGTGCCGACCTTCACCAGATCGAAGGCGTCGGGGTCGAGCAGCCAGTTGTCGATCAGGCCGGAGGTCAGCGCGTGCAGGCCCACGGCGGCGCTGCGTGCCGATACCCTGCGGCCCAGCCGCCCGGCGGCCATCGCCCGCTTCAGACCAACCTCGACATGCTGCAGGCAGCCGTCGCGGGTGTTGATGCGGCGCTCGCGCACCGCCAGCAGTTCATCGACGTACTCGACCTTCTGCATGGCGATCACGAATACGCGCTGCACCTGCGGGTCGGCCACGGTCTTGCGCAAGGCATTGAGCAGGCTGTCGCGCACCTCCTGAACGGGGTCGATGGCCTGCGGGTCTGCCGAGCGGCCGATCGCTTCTTCCAGCGGCAGCGTCACCCGCTTGAACATCGCATTGAACAGGTCGGCCTTGTTCTCGAAGTGCCAATAGATCGCGCCCCGCGTGACGCCCGCCGCCTGTGCGATGTGCTGCAGCGAGCTGCGCGAGACGCCGCGCTGCTCGAACACCCGCTCGGCGGTGTCGAGGATGTGGTCGCGAGTGGCTTGCGCCTCGTCCTTGGTTCGTCGCACCATCAGGGCACTCCGACAGAAATAAACATACAAGCATGCATGTATGTAGACTAGTCGTTTTCCCCTCGGGCTGCGATCCGAATCAACCCGCCTGCCGTCGGCCTGTCTTCGGCGGCCACGCTGCAAGACGATGTCACATGCCTGAGCCCACCCCTGTTTTCACGGCGCGCACGGCCGCGGCACTGGTCGCGATCGGCGTCGCGGCGCTGCTGATGGGCTGCGATGCCCAATCCGACGGTACTGCCGCGACCCCGCCACCGCCTGTGGTGGGCGTGCTCACGGTGCAGCCGCAAACGGTGGGCATCAGCTCGGAGCTGCCGGGTCGGCTCGAAGCCACCCGCATCGCGCAGGTGCGCGCCCGCGTGGCCGGCATCCTGACGCAGCGCGCGTTCCGCGAGGGCAGCGATGTGAAGGCTGGGCAGTTGCTGTTTCAGATTGACGCCGCGCCGTACCGGGCGCTGCTGCAAAGCGCGCAGGCCGCGCAGGCGAGGGCCGAGGCCAACCGCGAACAGGCACAGGCGCAGGCCGAGCGGTTCAAGCCACTGCTGGCGGCGAATGCGATCAGCCAGCAGGAATTCGTGAACGCGGTGGCATCGTTCAAGCAGGCCGATGCCGATGTGGCGTCGGCGCGCGCGGCGGTGACGACGGCACAGATCAACCTCGGCTATGCGTCGGTGACCGCACCGATCTCCGGGCGCATCGGTCGCGCGCTGGTCACCGAGGGCGCGCTGGTCGGCCAGGGCGAAGCCACACCGCTGGCGCTGGTGCAGCAGATCGACCCGATGTACGTGAACTTCACCCAGACCACCGCCGAGGTGCTGCGGCTGCGCAAGGCGGTCGAGGCGGGCAAGCTGCAACGCAGCGGTACCACCGATGCAGCCACGGTGCAGGTGGTGCTGGAAGACGGCAGCGTTTACGCAGCGCCGGGCAAGCTGCTGTTCGCCGACCTGACGGTGGACGCGACCACCGGCCAGATCACCCTGCGCGCCGAGCTGCCCAACCCGCGCGGCCTGCTGCTGCCCGGCACCTATGTGCGGGTGCGCCTGCAGCAGGCGCAGGCC
>JAKFUQ010000272.1 GCA_021732645.1 Rhizobacter sp.
GGAGATCGGCGGTTCAAATCTCTTCGTACAACGGCAGCGTCAGGAACTCCTCGAACGCGTCCTGCGTGCTCATGGTGGTGAAAATACTGGCGGCGCGGTCGAACTTGCCCTCGAAGCCAGCGGCCTTGATTTTTGCCAGCTCCTCAGGCACCAGCGCGCGCACCAGATCAGCCGTAACTTTGCGGCCGTCGTCGAGCACGCCTTTCTGGCTGCGGATCCACTGCCAGACCTGGCTGCGGCTGATCTCAGCAGTGGCGGCGTCTTCCATCAGGTTGTGGATCGGCACGCAGCCGTTGCCGGCCAGCCAGGCGCCCAGGTAGTGGATGCCAACGTTGATGTTCATGCGCAGCCCGGCCTCGGTGATCGGCGACTCGGGCTGGAAGTTCAGCAGGTCGGCGGCGCTCACTTGGACCTCGGGTTTTTGCTGCTCGAACTGGTTCGGCCGATCGCCCAGCACGGCCACGAATTCCTTCATGCTGGCTTCGACCAGGCCCGGGTGCGCGACCCAGCCACCGTCGTAGCCGTCGGTGGCGTCGCGGCGCTTGTCGGCGATGACGCCGGCCATCGCGATGGCGTTTCTCTCCGGGTCGTTCTTGATCGGGATCAGCGCGCTCATGCCGCCGATGGCCGGGGCACCGCGCCGGTGGCAGGTTTTCAGCAGCAGCAGCGCATAGGCGCGCATGAAGGGTGCGGTCATCGTCACCTTGGCGCGGTCGGCCAGGCAGAAGTCGCGGTCGAGCTTGAACTTCTTGATGCAGCTGAAGATGTAGTCCCAGCGCCCGGCGTTCAGCCCTGCGCTGTGCTCGCGCAGTTCGTAGAGGATCTCGTCCATCTCGAACGCCGCGAGCACGGTCTCGATCAGCACCGTGGCCTTGATCGTGCCTTGCGGCAGGCCGAGTTCGGTTTGCGTCATCACGAACACGTCGTTCCACAGCCGCGCTTCGAGGCGGCTTTCCAGCTTAGGCAGGTAAAAGTAGGGGCCAGCACCGCGAGCGAGTTGTTCACCCGCGTTGTGGAACATGAAAAGGGCAAAGTCGAACAGCCCGCCTGACACGCGGGCGCCATCGACCAGCACATGCTTTTCGTCGAGGTGCCAGCCGCGCGGGCGCACTTGCAGCGTGGCGATGCTGTCGTTGAGTTGGTAGTGCTTGCCGTTCGATGTGTGCGTCAGCGTGCGGCGGATCGCCAGGCCGAGGTTGATCTGCCCTTGAATCTGGTTCGTCCACAGCGGCGAGTGGCTGTCTTCGAAGTCGGTCATGTAGCTGTCGGCGCCCGAGTTGAAGGCGTTGATGACCATCTTGGCTTCCACCGGCCCGGTGATCTCAACGCGGCGGCGCTGCAGTGCCGCAGGGAGGGCCGCGATCTTCCAGTCGCCGTCGCGGATGTGCTGGGTCTCGGCCAGGAAATGGGGTCGCACACCCGCGTCGATCTGACGTGCGCGCACCCCCCGCGCGGCCAGCAGCCTCTGGCGCGTCGGCTCGAAGGCACGGTGCAGCATGGCGACCAGTTGCAGCGCCGGTGGCGTCAGGATCGCCTCGAAGCCGGGGTGCAGCGGCGCGTTGATTTGCACGCCCGGCGGCTTACTTGGCAATCTACTTGCCGGCCGAGGCCGCGCTCGGGGCTGCCATCGCGGCGCCAGAGGCGGGCATCGCCGCGCTGTCGGCCTTGCACTTCTTCAGAAAGCTGGTCTTGGCGGCACCGGCCAGTTTCTTCACACCGGCCTGGGCGTCGCATTCTGTGGCTGCGGCGTTCTTGTGGCACTTCTTCAAGAAGCTGGTCTTGGCGGCGCCGGCCAGCTTCTTCTCTGCGGCGGTGGTCTCGCAGCTGCCTGCGGGGGCCATCTCCAGCGCCTCCTTGTGGGTGCTTGCAAACGCGGGCGCAGCGAGCAAAGCCGCGGCCAAGGTCAACACGGTGGTGAGTTTCTTCATGGGGTGTTTCTCCAGAGGGGGTGAGCAACGGTGCTGGCCGGCGCACGCACTCGGGCGGCGCCGCCAGCGCATTGTCAACGCCTGTTGGCGTGCCGCGGTGGACACGCGTGCATCAGCGGTGTGCTCAGAGGATGCGGCGCGGATGCGCCAGGGCCTCGTGTGCCGCGTGCAGACGACGCACCAGCACCCGGATGAAGGCCTCGTCGAACAGGTACCGGCAGGCCGGTGCGAGTTGTGCCAGGGTGTCGGGCGAAAACGAGATCGTCGTTGCGGGCTGGCTCACCACGACGTCGGTGCTGTGCCGTCGCAGTTCGGCGCTGGGGGCAAGGTAGGCCATCTCGCCCACCGAGGTGCCCGTGCCCAGCGTGGCCACCTTGTCGCCGTCGCGGTAAACCTCGACCTCGCCTTGCGCAATGATGTGGAAGTCGCGGCCGTCGTCGCCACGGCGGTACAAGGCGTGGCCGAACGGAAAGCGCTGCCATTTGGCGCGATGCACCACCTCCCACAGTTCGACATCGCCGAAGCGGGCGAAAAACTCCAGGTTTCGCAGCAGGTTGAAGCGCTCCGAGTCGAGCACACCCTGCAACTGCCCACGGGGCACCTGCTGGTTGGCGATCAGGCCTGCCAGCGCTTGCGCAAAAGCGCTCCAGTCGGCATAGCGGTCTTTCGGGTCCTTGGCCAGCGCGCGCTGTATCACCTCGTCCACCGCGGCGCCTGCGCCTTCGCGCAGACCGACCAACGGGGCGGGAACAGCGTGGTAGATCTGATGCATCATGGCCGACTGAACTTGCGCATCGAACGGGGGTCGCCCCGCGACCAGGTGGTACAACACCGCACCCAGTGAGTACATGTCCGCCCGGCAGTCCAGGGTGCTGCCATCGAGCTGTTCCGGCGACATGTAGGCGAGCGATCCGACGCGGTACACCTGCGTCACGTCCGACTCGAGGTGCAGCGCGCTGCCGAAGTCGGAGATCTTCACATCGGTGACCACGCCCTGGTTCAGCACCGTCAACAGGTTGGCGGGCTTCACGTCGCGGTGGATCAACCCTTGCCGGTACACATAGTCCAGTGCCATCGCGCACTTGAAACCAATTTCAACGATCAGCTCCAGCGGCAGCAACTGGTCCGCACGGCAGTAAGGCCGCAAGGTGGAGCCCGCCACGTGTTCCATGACCAGGTATTGCTGGCCCGGCTCGGAGACGGCGTCGTAGATCTTCACCACATTGGGGTGTTCGAGGCGGCCGACCAGCGCGGCTTCGGCTGCGAAGAAGCGCTCGCTGTAGCGGTGGGCCACGGCGTCGCTGGCGGATGCCGCGCGCACCCGCTTGATGGCCACATCGCGGCCGTTGAACTCGTCGCGACACAGGTAGACATCCGCGGTGGCACCCTCGCCCAGCTTGCGCAGCACCGGGTACTTGCCGATTTGCGTGAGCGGTGTCGGCGTGGCCGTGGGGGTGCGGGCAGGCCGTGATGGGGTGGTGCTGTGGGTGGAGATCCCTGC
>JAKFUQ010000055.1 GCA_021732645.1 Rhizobacter sp.
GGCCCATCTGCGCCGCGCGGCCCTGCCCCATGCCGACCTCACCAGCACCGGCGTGATACCCCGGCCTCCGGTTGCGCCCACGGCGATCGGCCGACTGTCCACCGAAAAAATCATCTTCATCGGCGCCAGCACCGGCGGCACCGAAGCCACCAAGGAAGTGCTGATGAACCTGCCACCGGATTGCCCGGCGGTGGTCATCACGCAGCACATGCCGCCAGGTTTCACCAAGAGCTATGCGGCCCGCCTTGACGGGCTGTGCAAGGTGCGGGTGGCCGAAGCACGCGATGGCGAACGCATATTGCCAGGCCATGCCTACATCGCCCCCGGCGGCCTGCACCTGAGCGTCGAGCGCAGCGGCGCGAACTACATCGCCCGGGTACGCGATGGCGAGCCGGTGAACCGGCACAAGCCCTCGGTCGAGGTGCTGTTCAAGTCGGCCGCCCGCGTGGTGGGCCCGAACGCACTGGGCCTGATGCTCACTGGCATGGGCGCCGACGGCGCCACTGCGATGCGGGAGATGCGAGACGCCGGCAGCTACAACTTCGTGCAGGACGAAGCGACCTGCGTGGTGTTCGGCATGCCACGCGAAGCGATTGCTGCCGGTGCAGCGCACGAGGTGTTGCCGCTGACACACATCGCGTCGAAGCTGATCGAACGGCTGCGCAGCACCTCGGGCATGTCGATGACGCGCGTCTAGCCGCAGATCGAACTCGAACTCCCGGCGAAGACCAGTCACCCGGGACCGGCTGTTGTGCGCCACCAAAGGCGCTCTGGTCCTGAGGATCATGAAGGGAGCACCGAGTGCGTCAGTGGCGATGAATATCCACCATCGCGCTCGGCTGTAGCGGCTGGCAGAGTCGTACCGAGGCGCGCCGCTTTTTGCAATAATTTAATGGTGTTGAACAGACCTGTGGTGGGTTGATAGTCGTTGTCTGACAAAGGTTTACCGTGATTTTTATTGACTTGGTTAAGCGGCAACCCCCAGAGTTAAGCAGCAATACGTGCTGCATAAACTAGTAGTTAGGCCGCAGAAAGACGCACTGCTCACCGCTCCTGAACAGCCGCAAAGCCCGCTCGATCAACGCTCCCGCCAATGCAAACGGCACAAGCCACGCACCGCCTCCTGGCAGTTTCTCTGCTTGCCGGATTGCTTAGCTCAGGGTGTGTCACCTTCTTCGCGCTTGATCCATACTTGGACAAGTCCGTGGGCAAAGCACCGGGAGCCACATCGTACCCGCAGCTCAAGTTCCAGCGCGTACGAGGCGAAACTGATTCTGTCAAGACCGTCGAATATTCAATAGACTCTCTTTGGCGGTGCCGATGGGTGTATGACATCGAGAAGTCAACAGGAACGGTGAAGTCTTGGTCCTACCCTGACGAAGACGCAAAGCGCTGGTGCAGTGAGTTGTCGGCAAGCCGGCCATGATGACTGAGCCCACAGAGTACCGGTGCGGCGTAGCCGGCGTGCGGCCAATCGCGCTGCGGCCTCTTAAGAAACTCCCTCCAAGTAGTTGATCGCCAACGCGTTTTTCAAGCCGGTTTAGCGATGGGGATCATCTGCATGCCGAGCTTGGCAGCACGTTGCGACAGCGCCCGCATCACGCGCTCGCGATAGCGCTCCTCAAAGTAGTCCTGGCCCTGGTCGGTGTATTCCTCGCCTTTGGTCAGCATCGTGTAGATCAGCCGAGCCAGCTTGTGGGCGGCGGCGGTGACGGTTTTGGGTTTGTCCATGCGTGAGCACATTCTGCGGAAGTAGGCACCGAGTGCAGACTTGCTGCTGCGCAGCGCCGCGGCAGCAAGGCGCAATGATTGGGCGGCGCGGTTTGCCACCCGCTTGGTCTTGCCGCTCATCACCTTACCGCCGGTGATCTTGGTGCCAGGGCACAGGCCCAGCCACGACGTGAAGTGCTTGATCGTCGGGAAGCGCGTCATGTCTGTGCCGACCTCCGAGACCACGGCCAGCGCGGTGGTGACGTCCACCCCATCGATGCGCGTGAGGTCCACGCCGCACATCTGGAACAACTGCGTGCGCAGGTCGAACTTCGGCGCGTTGCGGGCGCGCCCTCGCTTCTTGCCCTTGGCGGGGTCGCCATCGTTGGCCTTGAGGCTTTGCAGTTGCAGTTCGATCTCACGGTCGCACTCGGTGAGCTGCGTGCCCACGAAGTCGAACGCGTTCAGCGCCTGCTTGAGTGCGAACAGGTGCTCGGTGCGCCAAGTGCCTTGCAGGCTCCTGGCGATCTCATCAACGCTGGCGCGCACGCGCACGTTCTTCATCGCACCCAGCACTTGGCCGTCACGTTCACCGGCGACGATGGCGCGCAGGATCTTCTGGCCCGTCTCGCCCACCACGTCGGCCAGGACGTTGGTGAGTTGGATGTTCATCTGCGTGAGGGCCTTCTGCATGTGCTGGACATGGCGCGCCTGGCTGCGCAGCAGCATGCCGCGCTGTCGGTACAGCGAGCGCAGAACGCAGACCTGCTCGGCCGGGCGGAACGCCCCGCTGAGCAGCCCGTAGGTCATGAGCTGCTGCAACCACTGGCAGTCCAGCACGTCGGACTTGCGCCCCGAAACATTCTTGACGTGACGCGCGTTGACCAGCAGCACGGTGAAGCCGCGCGACTCGAGCAACTCGAACAACGGAATCCAGTACACGCCGGTGGACTCCATCGCGACGGTGTCGACCTTGCAGGCCGTGAGCCAATCGGCCAGGGCATTGAGGTCGACCGTGAAGCTGGGGAATTCGCGCACCGGCTGGTCGTCTCGATCGGGCGGCACGGCCACAAAGTGGGCGGCGCTGCCGATGTCGATGCCAGCGGCATTGGGGTGGGTGATCGTCAGTGCTGCGGCGCGTGACTTGCCGGGCTTGGGGATGACTTGTGCGTTGCATTGGGCCATGGCTTGCTCCATCATTCGTTGCGGAATGTGGCGCTGCATCGGGTACGTCGTCTTGCTCACTCTCTCAAACGGGATATCGACTCAGTGGCTGCCTTCGGGCATGAAGACAACCACCCAACCGATTCACCAATGTCGATGACGTCACCCAGGACCACGCTAACCCGCGGGCAGTACGCACCACTGCTACATCGGTCTTCCGCAGCGCCGCATTCCACCTTGCCACAACCAAGGCACACAGAGTTTCTGAGGCGCGATTTGCGGCAGCGGGCCGATTACTTCGCTAACCCCTCGTTCAAGCGGAGCGCCAACGGCAGTC
The DNA here is from genome assembly GCA_021732645.1 of Rhizobacter sp. Taxonomy (GTDB): domain Bacteria; phylum Pseudomonadota; class Gammaproteobacteria; order Burkholderiales; family Burkholderiaceae_C; genus PBB1. The sequence continues at coordinate 3,212 of JAKFUQ010000055.1, forward strand.
CACCAGCGCCCGGCCGGTGGTACGCAGTACATTTTCACCGTCCGGGCGCTGGCGTCCTGCCGCTGTCGCCCGCTTAACTCAAATGTTAGCAGGCTGTTGAATTTCGCTCACGAGTAAACGTCGTGTGGCGGGCGGTCGTTGTGGATACCGTGTTGGGATTGATCACGGAGTGAACGCGATGCGCGGAGCGGACGGAATGCAAGAAGCGTT
>JAKFUQ010000258.1 GCA_021732645.1 Rhizobacter sp.
GCCTCGCTGGCCGACGACGTGCTGTTCGTCACCTACAACGGCCTGTCGAAGAATTACCGCTCCTGCGGCTACCGCGCCGGCTGGATGGTGGTGTCGGGCGCGAAGGCGCATGCACGCGACTACATCGAGGGGCTGAACATGCTGGCCTCGATGCGGCTGTGCTCGAACACGCCGGGCCAGCTGGCCATCCAGACCGCGCTCGGCGGCTACCAGAGCATCAAGGACCTGGTCGCACCGGGCGGGCGTTTGTGCCGCCAGCGTGACCTCGCTTACGAGTTGCTCAGCCAGATTCCGGGCGTCAGCGTCGTCAAGCCCAAGGCCGCGCTGTACATGTTCCCGAAGCTCGACGCGAAGCTGTACCCGATCGCCGACGACCAGCAGTTCGCCTACGACCTGTTGACCACCGAGAAGGTGTTGATCGTGCAGGGCACCGGTTTCAACTGGCCACACCCGGATCACTTCCGACTGGTGTTCCTGCCGAACTCCGACGACCTGACCGAAGCCATCGGGCGCATCGCGCGCTTCCTCGACCAGTACCGCAAGCGGTATTCGAAGTGACCACGGGCCCGGCGCGGCTCGATCCGATTCCATTGCAAAGTACCAGCCCACCAGGGCCATCCAAATGACACCGATACGAGTTGGCCTTCTGGGCATCGGCACCGTGGGCAGCGGCACCTTCAACGTGCTGCAGCGCAACCAGACTGAGATCACGCGCCGCGCCGGTCGCGGCATCGAGATCACGATGGTCGCCGACCTCGACACCGCGCGTGCCAAGGCCGTGGTCGGTGACCTGGGTTTGCAAGACAGCGTGCGCGTCGTCGCCGATGCGCGCGAGGTCATCGCCAACCCCGACATCGACATCGTCGTCGAACTGATCGGCGGTTACGGCATCGCGCGCACGCTGGTGCTGGAAGCGATTGCGGCCGGCAAGCATGTGGTCACCGCCAACAAGGCGCTGCTGGCGGTGCACGGCACCGAGATCTTCGCCGCGGCGCGCGACCAGGGCGTGGTCGTTGCCTTCGAGGCGGCGGTGGCGGGCGGCATCCCGATCATCAAGGCGCTGCGCGAAGGGCTGACCGCCAACCGCATCGAGTGGATCGCCGGGATCATCAATGGCACCACCAATTTCATCCTGTCGGAGATGCGCGCCAAGGGCCTGGACTTCGGTGTGGTGCTGAAGCAGGCGCAGGCACTCGGCTATGCCGAAGCCGACCCCACCTTCGACATCGAAGGCGTCGACGCGGCCCACAAGCTGACGCTGATGAGCGCGATCGCGTTCGGTATCCCGGTGCAGTTCGACAAGGCGCACATCGAAGGCATCACCCAGCTGGCCGCGTCCGACATCGCCTATGCCGAGCACCTGGGCTACCGCATCAAGCTGCTGGGCATCACCAAGCAAACCGGAGGATTGACGAACTCGCCGTCCGGCTCGGAGGGCATCGAGCTGCGCGTGCACCCGACGTTGGTGCCCGCCAAGCGGCTGATCGCCAATGTCGAAGGCGCGATGAACGCGGTGATGGTGCAAGGCGATGCCGTGGGCAGCACGCTGTACTACGGCAAGGGCGCAGGCTCGGAGCCGACCGCCTCGGCGGTGATCGCCGACCTGGTCGACATCACCCGTCTGCACACCGCCGACCCGCACCACCGCGTGCCGCACCTCGCGTTCCAGCACGATGCGCTGAGCGCCACGCCGATCCTCGCGATGGACGCGACCGTCACCGCCTACTACCTGCGGCTGCAAGTCACCGACGAAGCCGGCGTGCTGGCCCGCATCGCCGGCATCCTGGCCGAGCACCGCATCTCGATCGACGCGCTGCTGCAGCGGCCGAACGATGGCGGCACTGCTGACAACAGCGCAGCCCGCACTGACGTGATCATCCTGACGCACGACACCGTCGAAGGCGAGATGAACCGCGCCATCGCGCAGATGCAGGCGCTGCCCACGGTGCTGGCGCCGATCGTTCGAATTCGCAAGGAAGAGTTGTCCTGAGTGCCGACGCTGGTCATCGCGCTGACGCTGGTGTCGCTGGTTCGCCTGGGCCATCTCGACTACAAGCCGTGGGAGCTGGCGCTGCTGCTGGCGCTGATCGCCGGTGTGGTGCTGTGGGGTTCGTTGACGCTGTCGCAGTGGCTGCTGAACATCGGCCTGACGTACGCCGCGGTCACCGCCTGGCTGTGGGGCCTGCAAGCCACCGACCACATCGGCGGGCAAGCCCTGCACTGGCTGCTGCTGATCGGCGGCTTCGTGCTGCTGGTCGGCTCGCGGCTGTATCTGGACATGATCGTTTACGGCATCGGTTTCTAGTGCTCCCGCACCGGCCGATGCGGAGTGTGTGATGAACTACCTGAGCACCCGCGGAGATCGCACTCCCCGAGGCTTTTCCGACATCCTGCTCGAAGGCCTGGCGCCCGATGGCGGCCTGTACCTGCCCGAGTCGTACCCGCAGATCGATGACGCGACGCTCACCCGTTGGCGCCGCCTGAACTACGCCGACCTGGCGTTCGAGATCCTGTCGCTCTACATCACCGACATCCCGGCCGACGACCTGCGTGTGCTGGTGCGCAAGACCTACACGCGAGCGATCTTCGGCACGCCCGAGATCACGCCGCTGAAACCGCTGGACCGCGCCGCGAACTCCCCGGCAAGCACCGACGTCTTCCTGCAAGCCCTGTCCAACGGCCCGACGCTGGCCTTCAAGGACATGGCGATGCAGCTGCTGGGCACCCTGTTCGAGTACGAACTGGCGCGCCGCGGCCAGACGCTGAACATCCTCGGCGCCACCTCGGGCGACACCGGCAGCGCGGCCGAGTACGCGATGCGCGGCAAGCAGGGCATCAATGTTTTCATGCTCAGCCCGAACGGCCGGATGAGCCCGTTCCAGCAGGCGCAGATGTTCAGCCTGCAGGATGCCAACATCCACAACATCGCCGTCGACGGCGTGTTCGACGACTGCCAGGACATCGTCAAGGCGGTGTCTAACGACCTGGAATTCAAGCGCCGGCACCGCATTGGCACCGTCAACTCGATCAACTGGGCGCGGCTGCTCGCGCAGGTCGTCTACTACTTCGCCGGGTACTTTCAAGCCACGCGATCAAATGATCAGCAGGTCAGCTTCGCGGTGCCGTCGGGCAACTTCGGCAACATCTGCGCCGGCCATGTCGCGCGGATGATGGGTCTGCCGATCCGGCGCCTGGTGCTGGCCACCAACGAGAACAACGTGCTCGACGAGTTCTTCCGCACCGGTACCTACCGCGTGCGCGGCAGCGCTGAAACGCATGAGACGTCCAGCCCGTCGATGGACATTTCGAAGGCCAGCAACTTCGAGCGTTTCGTGTTCGACCTGCTGGGCCGCGATGCGGTGCGCGCGAAGCAGCTGTTCAAGAC
>JAKFUQ010000230.1 GCA_021732645.1 Rhizobacter sp.
GGGGCTATGCGGTTCTGGGGACGACAGCCGACTACTTCAACCGATTCCTCTACGGTGACCGCGAGCCCTTGGTGCTGGCGCAGGGCCGCGCGTTCACTGATGGCATCGAGGGCTTGTACGGTGTGGTACTGGGCGCAGAAGTGGCGCACGCACTCGGCTACCAGCTTGGCAACAAGCTGACGCTGACGCACGGCGCGGGCGGCCTGCCCGGCGCCGAACATGCCGACAAGCCGTTCACCGTGGTCGGCATCCTCAAACGCACCGGCACGCCGGTCGATCGCACCCTGCACATCAGTCTGGAATCGATGGAGGCGATCCACATCGACTGGATGGGCGGCGCGCCGATGCCCGGCGTGGTCATCCCGCCGGAGCAGGCGCGCAAGTTCGACCTGAGGCCCAAGGTGGTGACCGCCGCACTGGTGGGTTTGAAGGGCCGGGCGGCGGTGTTCAACGTGCAGCGCTTCGTGGCCGACTACGCCGATGAGCCGTTGATGGCCGTGCTGCCCGGCGTGGCGCTCGACGAGTTGTGGGAGGTGGTCGGCGTGGGAGAGAAAGCGCTGATCGGCATGTCGGCGATGGTCGGTGTGGTCAGCCTGGCGGGCCTGGTGGCGGTGGTGATGGCGGGTTTGAACGAGCGGCGCCGCGAACTGGCGGTGCTGCGCGCGGTGGGCGCGGCGCCGCGCCATGTGCTGCTGCTGCTGGCCGGTGAGGGGCTGTTGGTCACACTGAGTGGTGCGTTGCTCGGTATGCTGGCCACCGCGCTGTTCGTCGCGCTGGCGGCACCCTGGGTGCAGGCGCACTACGGCGTCAACCTGAAACTTTCTGCGCCGAGCGCCGACCAATGGGGGTTGTTCGCCGGCGTCGTGCTGGCGGGCGGCGTGGCCAGCCTGATCCCGGCTTGGCGCGCCTACCGATTGTCCCTGGCCGATGGCCTGTCACCGAGGGTATGAGCATGGGCTGCAGATCGTGGGGGGGGCGGGCGATGGCCCAGGCGCTGGGGCTGTGCATCGGCCTGTGCATCGCGACGGGGGCCTGCGCGCTGTCCGACACGCCTCGCGATGCCGGCGCCAGTGCGCCTGCAGCCACGGGCGCGTTTCGCGAGATCAAGTGGGAAGACCTTGTGCCCAAGGACTGGGATCCGCTCAAGGAGTTCAAGAACACCAACCTCGCCCTGCTGAAGGACAGCGATCCGCGGGCTGCCGAGTTGCTCAAGCGCATGCGTGAAACCTGGGACAACGCCCCCACCAACAACGACATGGACGGCGCGTCGGTGCGCATTCCCGGCTACCTGGTGCCGTTGGAAGACGGCAAGAGCGGCCTGAAGGAATTCCTGCTGGTGCCGTACTTCGGCGCCTGCATCCACACCCCGCCGCCGCCGGCCAACCAGATCATCCACGTGAAGGCCGACCACCCTCCCAAGGGGCTGCGATCGATGGACACGGTGTGGATCAGCGGCACCCTGAAGGCGCTGCGAAGCGACAGCGACATGGGCGCCAGCGGTTATCGCATGGATGCGGTGGTGGTCGAACCCTACGTCGACAAGAAATAGCGAGACCGCCGCGGCCGGCAGCAGGCGCACTCAGGCGCAGGTGACCCGGTCGCGACCGCTCTGTTTAGACGCGTACAAAGCGGCATCGGCGCGCGCAATCAGCGACGCTGCGTCTTCATTGGCCTGCATCTCGGCCACGCCGCCGGAAATCGTCACCGTCAGCAGCACCTCCTGCGTGGTGCGGTTACGGATCTTCATCGCCTTGGTGCGCGTGCGCACCGATTCGGCCAGCTGCACCGAGTGGTCGAGCGAGGTTTGCGGCAGCAGCAGCGCGAACTCCTCGCCGCCGTAGCGCGCGGCGGCGTGCGTTGAATTCTTCAGCGAGGTGCGCAGGATCTCGCCCACCGCCTGGATCACGCGGTCACCAATCAGGTGGCCATGCGTGTCGTTGACCTTCTTGAAGTGATCGATGTCGAGCATCACCAGGCAATGGCTGCTGCCGTCGGCCGCGCGATGCGTGAGCAGCGACTCGATGCGCTGCTCAAAGCCCCTGCGGTTCAAGATGCCGGTCATCGGGTCGAGCAGGGCGTCGTTGCGCGCGCGGTCCAGGTCGGTGCGCAGGCGGTTGATTTCCTCCTGGCTGGCGCTGACTTGCTGCTGCAGCGCGTCGACCGACGACTTCATCGCCGCGGTGCCGGCCATCACTTCGGTCAGCCGTGGTTTGAGCTGCTCCACATCGCGCGAGGTCAGGGCCTTGTCGAGCCCGCTGAGCTGGTCGCCGAACTTGCCCGCATGGTCGCCTGCTTGCGAGGCCGACTGCGCAATGCTGGCGAGCAGGCTTTCCATCTCGCTGCTGATCTTGGCCATCACCTCTTCATCGACCGGCGCGACGTGCTGCCGGTACAGGTCGGCCACGACCTCGTCGTCAATCACCGCCGTGTCTTTCAAACGCTGGTCGAGCGCTGCCCGCAGCTTCGGATTGATGTCTGCGACGTACTCATACCAGAGGGTGAAGGTCACCGGATTGAACGAGGCCTGATGCCGCCCCATGTGCCCGAGCGCCAAACGGAGCAACTCGGCGGTTCGCTCTTTCGGTTCAAGGTATCTCAAGACCACACCTTCAGCGGTAAATCGCAATAAGTCCCAATTGTAGGACGACGCCTACAGCGTGCCACACAGCCCCAGCGCGCCCCCGCGGCGATGACAATGCCGCGATGTTCACTCCAACACAGCAAGACGTGCGCCAGTTCCTGTGCGGGGCGCACGCCAAAGCGCGCGGTGGATCGCCGCTGACGGCGCTGGAAGCCCTGGCGTGCGACTGGATCGCACAGCACCCGGAGTACGACGCCGACCTGCGCGATGTCGAGGCGGCGCTGGCGGCGGTCTACACGGTCGAGGCCGGGCGCAGCAACCCGTTCTTGCATCTGTCCATGCACCTGTCCATCAGCGAGCAGGTGTCCATCGACCAGCCTCGCGGCATCCAGCAGGCTGTCGAACTGCTGGCCGTGCGACGCGGCTCGCTGCACGATGCCCACCACGACGTGATGGAGTGCCTGGGCGAAATGATCTGGGACGCACAGCGCAGCGGCCTGCCCCCCGACGGCGAGCGCTACATCGAGGCCGTGCGCCGCAGGGCGACGCGGGGTTGAGTAGCGTCGGTTTAGGTGTGCCTTCGGTCGGGCGCAAGGTTCGCGCGTTCCGGCCAGAGCTCATATCCCGAGCATCTAGACTTTCTGAGCAGAAGGCAGAGCTTCGCGGTCTGTTCCGGCCAGAGCTCATATCCCGAGCATCTAGACTCGGTGGTTTTGGTGCCCGGCGTGAGGCCAGGTTCCGGCCAGAGCTCATATCCCGAGCATCTAGACTTCGGTGCTCGGTGATGAACT
>JAKFUQ010000148.1 GCA_021732645.1 Rhizobacter sp.
AAATGCGATGGCTGGGTGGACAACACCCGGTGCCCAAGGGCCAAGACCTCGATGGCGAGCGTTTGGATCGTGATCGAGACGACGCAAATCAGCTCGTGTCGAGGACATCAGTCAACTCGGTGCGGCGGAATTCAACAGCCTGCTAGCGCTGCACAACGCCTCCCAGTGCCTGCGCCAGAGCGACTGCAGCACCTGTCAGCGCCGCCTGCGGGTCGATGATCAACGCCGTCGGGATCGCGCGCATGTAGTCGCGGTAGCGCCCCTTCGCCTCGAAGCGCTCGCGAAACGACGAGGCAAAGAACAGATCGGCCATCCGCGGCACGATGCCGCCACCGATGTACAACCCGCCGCGCGCGCCCAGCGTCAGCGCAACGTTGCCGGCCACGGTGCCCAGCATCGCGCAGAACACGGCCAAGGTTCGGGCGCAATCGGCATCGTTGCCATCACGCTCCTGCGCCGTGCCGCGTTGCACGATGGCCTCGGTGCGCATGGCCACGTCGATCGACCGACCGGTCACGGCGGCCACCGAACGGTGCAACAGCGGCAGCCCGACGCCCGAGAGCAGTCGCTCGGCCGACACATGCGCCAACTCCCGCCGGGCCGCCGCCAGCACGGCCACCTCAAAGTCGTCGCAGGCGGCCAGCGTGACATGCCCGCCTTCGCCCGGAATGGCCTGCCAGCCCGCAGCCGTCTGCACCAGACCAGCGACGCCCAAGCCGGTGCCGGGCCCGACGACCGCCAGCGTCCCGCGCGGAGCCCCCGCAGTCGGCGTCCAACCGGGGTGCGACGCATGGGTGCGCAGCCCTGCGGCGGGCAAGCGAGGCAAGGCCAGCGCCAACGCCTCGAAATCGTTGAGCAGGATCAGCCGTTCGAGCCCGAGTTCGCGCTGCAAGGCATGGCGCGAGAACTGCCACGGGTGGTTGATGAACCGCACCTCGTCGCCCCCCAGCGGTGCCGCCACGGCCAGGCAGGCGTGTACCGGCCGCTTCAACGTGGCCGGCAGCCCGGCCAGGTAGGCACGCGCCGCATTGATCAGTCGCGGGTACGCCTCGGTGCGCAGGCGCTGGGCCTGCGTGATGACCAGTTCCGGACCCTCGATGAGTCCGAAGCGGGCATGGGTGCCACCGATATCGGCGACCAGCCAGGGCGGTTGCGATGCCATGCCCGGCGGGAGTGAGGCAGGGGTCGATGTCATGGTGCGGATGCTCCCGGCCTGCTTTGCACAAGGGGAGCAGTTGGCTTGCGAAAACGCCCCATGATGGCTCAAAAACCTCGCCGCTTGGCTGCGTGGTCACCGACGCGCCGTGTGATCCTCATGCGGACGCCGTGCCAGCCGGGCTTGAGCATTACAGGGGTTCACTCTAATATCCACAGGGGTTGCACCCGAGGTACCTTCGCGGCCCGGCACTGCAGCGTGCCATGGCCCACACGATAGGCTGGAACTTGGATCCGTGATGCACCTGGTTTTTTCAGCGTCTCCAGTCAGTCGAATGCTCAGTTTGGGTCGTGCCCTCAGCGCCTGGACGTTGTCGTCGTTGTTCGAGCGACGCGATGCGAACAGCGCGCACCGCCGTGCCGATGCGGGCAGCAGCGACCAGGAGTGCCGCCGCTCGATGCGCATGGTGCTCGAGTCGCAAATCATCCCTCGTCTGGTGAATGCCCATCGCACGGGCGAGGAACTGGCCGCAAACAGCAGCACATCCCAACCTTTCGACGACGAGATTGCCACATTCGCTCGCCTTTGCGCCGCCGGGAAGCGCCAGGAGGCGGTGCTGCTCATCGAGCGCTTGCGATCCGACGGGCTGGACCAGGAGGGCGTCTTCGTGGACCTGATCACCCCCGCCGCGCGGCTGCTCGGTCGGCAATGGGAGGACGACCTGCTGGGCTTCTCCGAGGTGACGGTCGGTCTCGTGCTGATGCATGAGGTGATCCACGGCATGGGATACGAATTCCACGACGGCCCACAGACGGCCGGTGGCATCAAGCGCGTGATGCTTGCCTGTGCGCCTGGCTCTCAGCATGTGCTGGGTCTGGCGATCGTGGCCGAGTTTTTCCGCAAGGCAGGGTGGCAGGTGGTGTTGGAAGTCTCCCCCAGCCGCACGGAGCTTTGCCACGCGGTGCGCAACGAGTGGTTCGATCTTGTCGGTGTCTCGGTGGCACTGGACTCCCAGCTTGTCGCGCTGTCTGACCTTGTCGATAGCCTCAAGACGGCCTCACGCAATCCCACCACGCCTGTGCTGCTCGGTGGCCCGATCTTCTCGACGGGAGCGCATCGCGCAGAGACTTTCGGCGCGCAGGCCATTTGTGTCGATGCCCGAGACTGCGTGCCGTTGGCGCTGGCGACGCAAGCACCCTGACACTTTCGCGGGCGATTTCCTCAAAGAAATCTGGTGCTTGGGGGGGCGTCATCACGACGCCTCGCTGTCGGGTGAGCGCAGGATCGTCGCCGACATTCGCAAGGCGACGGAAAAGCAGAAGGCCCGCACTGGGCGGGCCTACGACATACTCGAACTTGCTTCAAAAATTTGGTTGCGGGGGCAGGATTTGAACCTACGACCTTTGGGTTATGAGCCCAACGAGCTACCAGACTGCTCCACCCCGCGACTGAGCCTATGACTATAACCGACCCGTCCGCTCTGCGGTGAGATTCGGCATGCTTATCTGTCTGTCATTCCGCCGATTCGGCGTTTGGTGCTGCCGCGACGTCGGGGCGGTCCACCAGTTCGACAAATGCCATCGGCGCGTTGTCGCCAATGCGGAAGCCCATCTTCAGGATGCGGGTGTAGCCGCCCGGACGCGCCTTGTAGCGCGGGCCCAGCACGTTGAACAGCTTGGTGACGATGTCGCGGTCGCGGGTGCGGTCGAACGCCAGGCGGCGGTTGGCCAGCGTTGGCTCCTTCGCCAGCGTGATCAGCGGCTCGACGACGCGGCGCAGCTCCTTGGCTTTCGGCACGGTGGTCTTGATGGCCTCGTGCTGCAGCAGCGAATTGCACATGTTACGCAGCATCGCCAGACGGTGCGAGGAGGTGCGGTTGAGTTTGCGGAGTCCGTGACGGTGACGCATGGTGAAGGTCCTTTTTTGTCTGACTTATGAACCCCAGCCGTGTCAGGTACTGGGGGTGGTGATCAAACGCGGGAGCCCGAAGGCCCTGGCGCGTTTGTCATCCGATGACGGCCGTCAGGCCGTCTTTACCTCTTATCGAGTCCTTGCGGCGGCCAGTTCTCCAGCCGCCCGCCCAGCGTCAACCCGCGCGACGCCAGCACTTCCTTGATTTCGTTGAGCGACTTGCGACCCAGATTCGGTGTCTTCAGCAGCTCGGTTTCGGTGCGCTGGA
>JAKFUQ010000304.1 GCA_021732645.1 Rhizobacter sp.
GGACTGGCCGCCAGCAAGGCGGCCAGTCCGATCGCGATGCAGATTTGACGGCGCATGGCAGCTCTCCGGTTCAGGGCGCGGCGTGTCGGTGCAAGGTGAGGGGGGCAGCGCTCGACTGCGTCATCGTGCCGCACGATTCGTCGTCATCGAATGCACGGTCGCCGTTCGCATCGGCCTCACCTGTGGCATGGAGTTCGTTGAACGGGAACAAGTTCCGGTCGGCCAGGTGCGAGGGCACGACGTGCTGCATCGCGCTGAACACGTTCTCGACGCGGCCCGGGTGGCGCTTGTCCCACTCGCGCAGCATCTGCTTGATCTGCACCCGCTGCAGGTTGTCCTGGCTGCCGCACAGCGTGCACGGGATGATCGGGAACTGGCGGTGCGCGGCCCAGCGCTCCAGGTCGGTCTCGGCCACATAGGCCAGCGGGCGGATGACGACGTTCTTGCCGTCGTCACTCACCAGCTTCGGCGGCATGCCCTTCATCTTGCTGCCGAAGAACATGTTCATGAACAGCGTCTGCACGATGTCGTCGCGGTGGTGGCCAAGCGCGATCTTGGTCGCACCGAGCTCACCGGCCACCCGGTACAGGATGCCGCGCCGCAGCCGCGAGCACAGCCCGCAGGTCGTCTTGCCCTCGGGGATCACGCGCTTGACGATCGAGTAGGTGTCCTGGTTCTCGATGTGAAACGGCACGCCGACTGTCGCCAGGTACTCGGGCAGCACATGCTCCGGAAAGCCGGGCTGCTTCTGGTCGAGGTTGACGGCCACCAGCTCGAAGCGGATCGGCGCGCGCTTTTGCAGGCCCAGCAGGATGTCGAGCATCGCGTAGCTGTCCTTGCCGCCCGACACGCAGACCATCACCCGATCGCCTTCTTCGATCATGTTGAAGTCGATCACCGCCTGGCCGACCAGCCGGTGCAAGCGCTTGCTGAGCTTGTTGATCTCATTGGCCGCACGCGCATCGGCGGGAGTCTCGATCTTCGGGTCGCTGTCGTGGATCACGGCACTCATGGCATCCCTTGCAACATCAGGTCGACTCGGGCCGAAAGCCGAACACCTGGCAGCCCACCGACGCGTCGGGGTACACATCGGGCTTTTCGGTGGACACCAGCGCCGCTCTGACGCTGGGGTGCGCCAGCATCGCGGCCAGCAGGTCGTCGCACAAGGTTTCCTGCAAACCGATGTGTCCGCGTGCGACGCGTTCGGCGATCACGCGGCGGATGAAATCGTAGTCGACCACCTCGGCCAGCGCATCCTGGGTCGGTGTCGACAGTGCCAGTGGCACATAAAGCTCGACGTTGAACACCACCCGCTGCGGCGCGGTCTGCTCGTACGCATGCACGCCGATGTGGATCAGCACGCCGTGGTCGCGCAGGAACAGTCGGCGGCAGTCGGCGAGGTGGGGATGCATCAACAGGGGGCTCATTGCGCGTCAGCCCCCGTGATGGTGTGGTTGCGCCAGGAACATCACATCGCGCGGCTGGCCTTGCAGATGCTGGCCGCCATCGACCAGCAGTGTGGTGCCGGTGATCGCCGGGCTGTCGATCAGAAAACGCACGGCGCGCGCGATGTCGGCGGGTGTCGATGAACGCTTGAGCGGTGTCAGCCGGTGCGCCTGCTCGAATTCGCTGGCCGACATCGGCCCCGACGCCAGTGTGACGCCGGGGGCCACGCCGCACACCCGCACCCGCGGCGCCAGCGCCTGCGCCAGCATCACGGTGGCGGCTTCGAGAGCGGCTTTGGACAGCGTGTACGAGAAATGGTCGGGGTTCAGGTTCGACAGCTTCTGGTCGGTCAGGTTGACGACGCAGGCGGCGGCATCGCCTGCACTGAGTGCCAGCGCGTGGTGATCGTGCAGCGCCTGAGCCAGGATCACCGCCGGGGCGGTGTTGGCCTTCCAGTGCGCTGCCATCGCCGCATGGCCGAAGGTGGCCGACGTGTCGTACTCGAACATCGCTGCGTTGTTGACCACCGCATCGACGCGCCCGAAATGCGCCACCACCTGCGGCAGCAGCGCGCGGCAGGCCGCTTCGTCGGCCAGATCGGCGTGGAAGGTGTGGGCCGCGGCACCGAGTGCCTGCGCTTGCGCCACCGTGTGCGCGGCCTCGTCGGGCGCGCTGCGGTAATGCACGGCCACGTCGAAACCGTGCGCCGCCAGGTCGAGCGCGATCTCGCGGCCCAGCCGTCGCGCAGCACCCGTGACCAGCACCACACGCCGCGTAGGCTGTACCGGCTGCGCCGGGGGGGTGTCATGTGCGGCAGGTGACATCGGATCGGCCATGGTTCCTACAATCTGGGCGATGCCCCACGAACAGTCGGCGAGTGTATCGGCGCCCCGTCCATCGACCCTCGACGCCTCGAACGCCAATGCAGGCATCACCGCGCTGATCCGTGAGGTGATGGCGCGACAGGGAGGCTGGCTGCCCTTCGACCGGTTCATGGCGCTGGCGCTCTATGCGCCCGGCCTGGGCTACTACGCCCGCAGCGACCGTCAGTTCGGCGTGCTGCCGTCGTCGGGCAGCGATTTCGTCACCGCGCCCGAGCTGTCGCCGCTGTTCGGCCAGGCGCTGGCGCGGCAGATCGCGCAGGCGCTGGCCGGCAGCGGCACCGACGAGGTGTGGGAGTTCGGTGCCGGCTCGGGCGCGTTGGCGCGCGAGCTGCTGGACACCCTCGGTGCGCGCGTGCAGCGCTACACCATCGTCGATGTGTCGGGTGCGCTGCGCGACAAGCAGCGCGAGGTGTTGCACGGGCATCTGGACCGTGTCCGCTGGGTCGATGAACTGCCCGACGCCATGCAAGGCGTGGTCATCGGCAACGAGGTGCTGGACGCGATGCCGGTGCAACTGCTGCATTTCGACGGACAGCGCTGGCAGGAGCGCGGCGTGGTGTGCGCCGAGGCGGTGGGTGACGCTGCCGATCCCGCCTCCTCGCCTTGGGCATGGGCCGCCCGCGACACCGCGCTGCGACCACCGGTCGAAGCCGATGATCTGTTCGCGCCCGGCACTGTCACCGAAATCCACCCGCAGGCTGAAGCCTTCATCGCCACGCTGGCCGACCGGCTGCAACGCGGCGCGGCCTTCTTCATCGACTACGGCTTCCCCGCGCATGAGTATTACCACCCGCAGCGCACAGGCGGCACGCTGATGTGCCACCGCGCTCACTTGGCCGACACCGACCCCTTGGCCGATGTGGGCAGCAAGGACATCACTGCACACGTCAACTTCACCGGCATCGCCGTCGCTGCGCAGTCGGCCGGCCTAGAGGTGCTGGGCTACACCAGCCAGGCGCGCTTCCTGATGAACTGTGGCCTGCTCGACTT
>JAKFUQ010000176.1 GCA_021732645.1 Rhizobacter sp.
TGACGATGCGCAGCGCCATCGGCAGCAGCACGTGGCGGTAGGTCTGCGGCAGCGTCAAGCCCATCGCCAGCCCGGCCAGGCGCTGCCCCTGCGGCAGCGCCTCGATGCCCGCCTTGACCTGCTCGGCCACCCGCGCCGAGGTGAAGAACCCCAACGCAAACACCACCAGCACCCAGCTAGATACCTGCTTCAGCGGCGGCAGCAGCTCCGGGATCACGTAGTACCAAAGAAAGACCTGCACCAGCAGCGGAATGTTGCGGAACAGCTCCGTCCAGGCGTTGCCGATGAGCACCAGCGCCTTGCTGGGCGCCGTGCGCAGCACGCCCATCAGGGCACCGATCAACAGCGCCACGATCAGCGCCAGCAGGGCCACCGACAGCGTCCACCCCCACGCCGAGATCAGCCAGTCCAGGTAGGTGATGTCGCCGTTGGCACCGAAGCAGCGGGCCTGCAGCACGCCGTCCAGCGTGCTTTTGCAGAAAACCTGCCAATCCCAGTTGCTTGCCAAGGCGGGCTCCGGGTCACTTCTTCGCGTAGTCTTCCATCGGCTTGTCGTTCGGCGCAGCCCAGGCGGCCTTGGTCGCTTCGGACAAGGGCAGACCGACCTTGGTGTTGGCCGGCGGGATCGGCTGCAGGAACCACTTGTCGTAGATCTTCGCCAGCTCGCCGGAGGTCATCATGCCGATGATCGCGGCGTCGACCACCTTCTTGAACGCCGGGTCGTCCTTGCGGAACATGATGGCGATCGGCTCGACCGACAGCACCTCGCCGACGATCCTGAATTCGGCCGGGTTCTTGGCCTTCGAGATCAGCCCGGCCAGAATCTGCCCGTCCATCACGAAGGCGTCAGCCCGGCCGCTCTCCATCAGCAGGAAGCTGTCTGCGTGGTCCTTGCCGTACACCTCGTCGAAGTTCATACCGCTGGCGCGCTTGTACCGGCGCAAGGCCTGCACCGAGGTCGTGCCGGTGGTGGTGGTCACCCGCTTGCCATGGAGTTGCGCCATGCCGGTGATGCCCGATGAGGTCTTGGTCGCCATGCGCACTTCTTCGACATAGGTGGTGACGGCAAAGCTCACGTCTTTCTGGCGGGCTGCATTGTTGGTGGTGGAGCCGCACTCGATATCGACCGTGCCGTTGCGCACCAGCAGGATCCGGGTTTGCGAGGTCACCGGCTGGTAGCGCACGGCCAGCGCCGCAAGACCCAGTTGCTTTTGCACCGCCTGGATCACGCGCTCGCAGACCTCGACGTGGTAGCCCACGTACTTGCCGCCGCCCAAGGTGTAGCTCAGTGCGCCCGACGATTCACGTACGCCCATCGTCACGGCGCCGCTGGCGCGGATCTTCGACAGGGTGTCGGCCTGGGCCGTGCCCACCATCAACGCGGCCCACAGGGCCAGGCACGACGTTCTCATTCTGGGCTCTCACCACGGCTTTGCTGCAGCTGCCACATCTGCGCATAGCGCCCGTTCAACGCCAGCAGCTCGGCGTGCGAGCCACGCTCGGCAATGCGGCCGTGCTCCATCACCAGGATCTGGTGCGCGTCGACCACGGTAGACAGCCGGTGTGCGATGACCAGCGTGGTCTTATTCTGCGCGACCCCCTGCAACTCAGCCTGGATCGCGCGTTCGTTGGCCGAGTCGAGCGCCGAGGTGGCCTCGTCGAAGATCAAGATCGGCGGCGCCTTCAACAGCGTGCGGGCGATCGCCACCCGCTGCTTCTCGCCGCCGGAGAGCTTCAGCCCGCGCTCGCCGACCATCGTGTCGTAGCCCTTCGGCGTCGAGGTGATGAAAGCATGGATGTGCGCCGCCTGCGCTGCCGCTTCGACCTCGCTGCGTGCTGCCGTGGTGCGGCCGTAAGCGATGTTGTATTCGATGGTGTCGTTGAACAGCACCGTGTCCTGCGGCACGATGCCGATCGCCTGTCGCAGGCTGTGCTGCGTCACCGCACGGATGTCCTGGCCGGCGATCTCGATGCGGCCGGCCGACACGTCGTAGAAGCGGAACATCAGCCGCGCCAGCGTGCTCTTGCCCGAACCCGAGGGGCCGACCACCGCCACCGTCTTGCCGGCCGGAATGTCGAAGCTGATGTCGTGCAGGATGGTGCGGTCGGGGTCGTAGCCGAACCGCACATTGCGGAACCGAACTTCGGCGCCGCCCAAGTCGATGGCCAGGGGCTGCGCCTCCGGTGCGTCGGCCACCTCACGGTGCTGGCCGAGCAACGAGAACATCTTCTCCATGTCGATGATGGCCTGCTTGATCTCGCGGTAGATCACGCCGAGGAAGTTCAGCGGGATGTAGAGCTGGATCATCAGCGCATTGACCAGCACCAGGTCGCCGAGTGTCATCGTGCCGGCAACGACGCCTTCGGTGGCGCGCCACACCAACAGCGTCACCGCGCTGGCGATGATCAGGCTCTGGCCCAGGTTCAGCACCGACAACGAGGTCTGCGACTTGATCGACGCGCGCTCCAGCCGCTGCAGGTTTTCGTCGTAGCGCACCTGCTCGAAGGCCTCGTTGCTGAAGTACTTGACGGTCTCGTAGTTGATCAGCGCATCGACCGCCTTGGTGCTGGCCTTCGAGTCCTGCTCGTTCATGGCGCGCCGGAAAGCGGTGCGCCACTCGGTCACCGTGACCGTGAACAGGATGTACAGCAGCAGCGCGCCGAAGGTAATCGCGGCGAACCAGCCGTCGAACTTGGCCGACAGCAGGCTGATGACCAGCGTGATCTCGACCAGCGTCGGCACGATGTTGTAGATCAGGTAATTCAGCAGCGACTGGATCGAGCGCGAGCCGCGGTCGATGTCGCGCGACACGCCGCCGGTCTGCCGCTCCAGGTGGAAGCGCAGGCTCAAGCTGAGCAGGTGGTCGAAGGTCTCCAGCCCGATGCGGCGGGCGATGCGCGCGGCCACCGGATAGAACAGGAATTCGCGCAGCTCGGTGAACAGCGTGATCGACAGCCGCAGCGCGCCATAGCCGACCAGCAGCGCCACCGGCACCACCAGCACCGCTTGCGGGTCACCGGGTTTCAAGGACAGCGCATCGACCAGGCTCTTGAGCACCAGCGGCACGCCGACGTTGGCCACCTTGGCCGCGATCAGGCAGGCCAGCGCCACCGCCACCCGATAGCGCCACTGCCACACATAGGGCAGCAGCTTCTGCAGCGTGGACCAGTCCGAGCGTGGCACCGCCGGGGCGGCATCGGCCGGGGCGGGCGGGGTCAGCGTGGCAGGGCGCATCGGTCAGACCCGAAAA
>JAKFUQ010000275.1 GCA_021732645.1 Rhizobacter sp.
AAATGCGATGGCTGGGTGGACAACACCCGGTGCCCAAGGGCCAAGACCTCGATGGCGAGCGTTTGGATCGTGATCGAGACGACGCAAATCAGCTCGTGTCGAGGACATCAGTCAACTCGGTGCGGCGGAATTCAACAGCCTGCTAACCAGTCAATCGAGCGGATGGCTTCCGGCGTGCTTCGCATGCCTCCAGCTGCCGCTCATCTGAAACGTTGGGCTTCATAGAGCATACTCGGTGCGATGTGTTAGCGTATTTGCTAACATTGGCTAATGCCCTTCGAGATTGAATACTTCCACGAGCGCGTACTTGCCGAAATTGAGTCCTGGCCGGTAGATGTTCTCGCCGACTACGTGCGCCTTGTAGAGCTCTTGGCCGAGTACGGTCCGAGTCTTCGCCTACCTCACTCTCGCGCCTTCGGCGACGCCCTGTTTGAGCTACGTCCTCGCGGCCGAACTGGAATAGGCCGCGCGTTCTACTGTTTCTTGGTGGGTAGACGTGTCACGGTATTGCATGCATTCATCAAGAAGACTCAACAGACACCCGACCATGAGTTGAAGCTGGCGCGCAAGCGCCTCAAGGAGTTACAAAATGGCTGAACTGAAGTACAACCCCGTCCCTCACGACCACAAGGCTCTCCTTGCGAAAGCTCGCGCCCGAAAGGGCTTCGACGAAGCATATGAAGCGCTGGCGCTGGAATACCAAGTCGCCGGCCAAATGCTCAAAGCCCGCTCCCGCGCCGGGCTAACTCAAGATGCTGTGGCCGAACGAATGGGGACGACGAAGAGTGCTATCTCGCGCCTCGAGTCGGCCGGCAAACATGCTCCGTCGTTGGCGATGCTCAAACGCTATGCAAGTGCAGTTGGCTGCGAGCTTCAAGTCAAGCTGGTGCGGCATAAGGCGACATGACGCCCAACCCTTCCATCGAGGGGATGCACAAAAGGCTGCGCCTTTCGGTCACCCCTCATGTCAAACGTTGGACGTCAAATTCACACTCTGCCCTTGAACGCCACACTTCGGTCGTTCGTTGTTTGCGCTGCGCTCGTGTGGCTCGTCACTGGCTGCGAAGACCGCAAGTCGGGTTCGGTACAAATCGCTCCGGCGAGTGGTTCTGGCCCGACCTCGGCGCCGGTACCCGACCAGTGGCTTGGCGCATGGAACGGGCCGGAAGGAACGTTTGTTCAACTCACCGGCGGCAATGGAAAGTACGAGGTCACAGTCCACAACCTGGACGGGCCTCGCACGTTCCAAGGCCAGGCGGTGGGCGATCGCGTCGAGTTTGAACGCAATGGCGTGAAAGAGTCTCTGCGTGCCACCAACGGCGCCGAAACGGGCATGAAGTGGCTCAGTGAAAAGTCGAACTGCCTGACCGTTCGCCCCGGTGAAGGGTACTGTCGAGACTGATCGCACATCCGTAAGATGGCGTCTCACCCTCACCTCATGTTCCACATCACCAACGCGAGGGATCATGGCCATCCTGCACGTGCTCGAACCGCATCTCAAGGACCTGGGCGGCGGCTTCATGGTGCGACGGCTCCTGCCCTCGGCGTTGCGCCAGGCGGTCGGGCCGTTCGTGTTCTTCGACCACTTCGGGCCCGTCACCCACCAACCGGCTGACAACCACGATGTGCGCCCGCACCCGCACATCGGCCTGTCGACCGTCACCTACCTGTTCGAAGGCGCGATGGTTCACCGCGACAGCACCGGTGTCGTGCAACGCATTGAGCCGGGCGCAATCAACTGGATGACTGCGGGGAAGGGCATCGTTCATTCCGAACGTGCGCCTGACGACCTGCGTGGCACCAGTTATGTGTCGCACGGGCTGCAGCTGTGGTGCGCGCTGCCCCAGGCGCTTGAGGAATGCGATCCCGCCTTCGCGCACACGCCGGCCGCGGCCATTCCGGAAGTTGTTGGCGATGGGTTCACCGCTAGAGTCTTGATCGGCGAATTGCTCGGCGTGAGGTCACCGGTCAAGCCGACGTCGCCGACGCTGTATGCCGAATTCAGCTTGTCGCCAGGATCGGTCGTGCACCTGCCGGCCAGCGCGTTCGAGCGGGCGATCTACGGGCTGGAAGGCGCTGTCCACATCGATGGCGAGCCGCTCGATCCTTTGGCGTTGGGCGTGATCGACGGTGCTGCATGCGCGATCACAGCGCCCAGCGGGGCGCGGTTTGCGGTCATCGGCGGGCAGCCGCTCGGGCATCGGCACATGGTGTGGAACTTCGTGTCGTCACGCCCCGAGCGGATTGAAGAGGCCAAGGCGGCATGGCGCGCCCAGGCGATGGGCCAGGTGCCGGGCGAGACCGAGTTCATTCCGTACTGAGCAGCAGCCCAGGCAGCCCGGTGGCCAGCAGCGGCACCCAGGAAATGATCAGCGTGCCCACGAAAATGGCCAGCAGCGCGGGCAGGACCGCGGTCGCCACATAGCGGATCGGCTTGCCGAACATCGCTGACGCAAAGTACAGGTTCATGCCGGCCGGTGGGCACAGGAAACCCATCTCCATGTTGGCCAGGAAAATGATGCCGAAGTGCACCGGGTCGATGCCGTAGCTCATGGCCACCGGCAGCAGCAGCGGCACCAGCACGACGATGGCTGCAAAGATCTC
Source organism: Rhizobacter sp. (assembly GCA_021732645.1). Classification (GTDB taxonomy): domain Bacteria; phylum Pseudomonadota; class Gammaproteobacteria; order Burkholderiales; family Burkholderiaceae_C; genus PBB1. The sequence goes on from JAKFUQ010000275.1 coordinate 2,605, forward strand.
CATCAACGCGCCTGCGAAGAACAGGAAAACGTTGAGCGCCAGCAGAAACACGAAGCGGTTCGGGATGACGCTGTGCACCCAGTCGATCGCGGCGTCGGGGATGCCGGCGTCGATCAGGTAATTGGTCAGCCCCAGGGCCATGCCCAGAATCAGCATCACGCCGCCGATCAGCTGCGCGCAGTCGTTCAGGCATTTGCCGAACACGCGCGGGCTCAGCTCCCGGTGCGCCAGCGCCTGCGTCAAGATGGCGTAGGCTGCGGTGATGGCGGCACTCTCGGTCGGCGTGGCCAGGCCACTGATCAGCGCGCCGATGGCGACCACTGGTGCCAGTATTTCCCACTTCGTCGCCCATGCGGCGGTGGTGACCGACACGCGGCTTTGACCGCCGGCCTGCTGGGCTGGTAGCGCGGAGGCGGTGGGTGCCTCCCCGCGCCGCAGAAAGCCGCCGCCTATCAGCAGGCAAGCCACCATCACGACAGCAGGCACCAGCCCGGCCAGAAACATCGTGTTGATCGGCACGCGGGCGATGATGGCGTACATGATCAGCGGCACCGAAGGCGCCAGCAGCACGCCCAGGGCGCTGGCGCTCGTCACCAGGCTGATGCCGCGCCGCTCCGGGTAGCCCGCCTGGCGCAACAG
>JAKFUQ010000112.1 GCA_021732645.1 Rhizobacter sp.
GGCTTGTCGATGCTGATGACCCGCGCCGGCATCTTGCGCACCGGCATGTCGCCGGCACCGACGACGGTGCGCGCCTCCAGCACCAGATCGGTTTGCGGTGCGGCGCAGCAGGTCAGGGTGTAGCCGGCCTCTTCTTCCGCGACGCTCAAGGCATGCAGCTGGTGCGCGCCGTGGATCACCCGGCCTTCGAGCAGCTTGCATTTGCACGAGCCGCAGGCGCCGTCGCGGCAGCCGTAGGGCAGACCGATGCCCTGGCGGATTGCGGCAGCGAGGATCGCCTCGTCGCGTTGAACGGTGAAGCTGTGGCCGCTTGGCTGCAACGTGACGGTGATGCTCATGGTGGGACCGATGCCGTGTCGGGAAACGTAAACTGAGCCGCGATTCTGCCCGCCCTCCCTGCCTTTCGTGGGTCACCACCGTGCTGCCATTCACCTTCAAGCGTCCTGTCCTGTTGATCATGGGTTGTGGCGACGTGGGCATGCGCGTGCTGCGCCTGCTGAAAGGCCGCTATCGCCTGCTGGCGCTGACCTCGACGCCGTCACGCGCCGAAGCCTTGCGCGCGGCCGGCGCGGTGCCGCTGATTGGCAACCTGGACGAGCCGGCCACCCTCGCACGGCTGGCTGGGCTGGCCGATGCGGTGTTGCATTTGGCGCCGCCACCGCTTCAGGGCAGCACCGACCCACGCACCCGGAATCTGCTCGATGCGCTGGCGCGCCAGGGCCGCGTGCGCTGCCTGGTCTACGGCAGCACCAGCGGCGTTTATGGCGACTGCGGCGGGGCGCGCTTCGACGAGACGCGCGCGGTGAATCCCGGCACCGATCGGGCACGGCGGCGGGTCGATGCCGAGTCGCGGATTCGCTGGTATGGCAAGGCGCATGGCGTGCGCGTGGCGATCCTGCGCATCCCCGGCATCTATGCGGTCGACCGCGAAGGCGGCCACCCTCGCGAGCGCCTGCTGCGCGGCACGGCGGTGCTGAACGCCGAAGACGACGTGTACACCAACCACATCCACGCCGACGACTTGGCGCGCGCCTGCGTGGCCGCGCTGGCGCGTGCCTTGCCGCAGCGGGTGATACACGCCAGCGACGACACCGACCTGACGATGGGCGACTATTTCGACCTCGCCGCCGATGTGTGCGGCCTGCCGCGCCCGCAGCGCATCTCGCGGGCCGACGCGCGTGAACGCCTGTCGCCGATGCTGCTGAGCTTCATGAGCGAATCGCGCCGGCTCGTCAACCAGCGGCTCAAGCGCGAGCTGCGCTTGGCACTGCGTTACCCGACGGTGACAGACGGTTTGTGAGCGGCTGCCGGTGAACCGCCGACCCGGTCAGTGCCGCTTGCCGAAGGGCGATTGTCCGCGCCAGTAGCGGAACATCAGGTAGCCACCCAGCATGCCGCCCAGGTGCGCAAAGTGGGCCACGCCCGAGGCGCTGCCGGTCACACCGAGCAGCAGTTCCAGTCCGCCGTACAGCGCGACGAACACCTTCGCTTTCATGGGGATGGGCGGGAACAGCGGAATGATGGTGCGGTTGGGAAACATCATGCCGAACGCGAGCAGCAGGCCGAACAGCCCGCCCGAGGCGCCCACCGTGGGGTACTGCGAGCCCAGCAGTGCGGTGATCAACAACTGCGCCGCGGCTGCCGCCAGCACACTGGCGGTGTAGAAGTGGATGAAGCGCTTCGGACCCCAAGTCCGCTCCAACTCGGCCCCGAACATCCACAGGCCCAACATGTTGAAGAACAGGTGACCGATGCCACCGTGCAAGAAGGCATAGGTGACCACCTGCCAGGGGAAGAAACCTTCGCCCAGTGGCCACAGTGCCAGCAGTCGGGTGAACCAGGGGCCGAGGAACTGGTCGATGCAGAAAGCGGCCACGTTGATCAACAGCAAGGCTTGGGTGATGGGGGGCATCGGGGGCATGCGCGGGGTCCGGTGGGCGTTGAGGAGTGCGTCGCGTTCGAGGCGAGAGCGTAACCGCAGTTGATCGACTGGCACGCAGGCCCAGGCCCTCGCGCCCACCCTGCAGCAACGCATGGCCCTGTGGAATAATGAGGTTCGTTCGCGGAGCCTCTGTGGCGGAATTGGTAGACGCGCCGGACTCAAAATCCGGTTCTTCACGGAGTGTCGGTTCGATTCCGACCGGAGGCACCACCCGGGTTCGCATGGCCAAGAAGCAGCCGATCTACCCCTCGCTCGAAGACCTGATCGGCAACACGCCGCTGGTGCGGTTGAAGCACCTGCCCGGTGCCGACGCCGAGCGCCGCGACAACCTGATCCTGGGCAAGCTCGAAGGCAACAACCCGGGCGGCTCGGTGAAAGACCGCGCGGCCATCAGCATGATCCGCCGGGCAGAAGAGCGCGGGCACATCAAGCCTGGCGACACGCTGATCGAAGCCACCTCGGGCAACACCGGCATTGCGCTCGCCATGGCTGCGGCGATACGCGGCTACAAGATGCTGCTGATCATGCCGGAGGACCTGTCGATCGAGCGTGCGCAAACGATGCGCGCCTTCGGTGCCGACCTGATGCTGACGCCGCGCTCTGGCGGCATGGAACACGCCCGTGATCTCGCCGACCAGTTGCAGCGCGACGGCAAGGGCGTGGTGCTCGACCAGTTCGCCAATGCCGACAACCCGCGCATGCACTATGAGACCACGGGCCCCGAAATCTGGTGCGACACCGCGGGGCAGGTCACCCATTTCGTCAGCGCCATGGGCACCACCGGCACGATCACCGGCGTCTCGCGTTACCTGAAGGAGATGAACCCGGCGGTGCGCATCATCGGTGCCCAGCCGAGCGAGGGCTCGCGCATCCCGGGCATACGCAAGTGGGCCGAGGCCTACCTGCCGAAGATCTACGACCCGACACACGTCGACGAGATCGCCTCGGTGAGTCAGACCGATGCCGAGGACATGGCACGGCGCCTCGCGCGCGAGGAGGGCATCTTTGCCGGTATTTCTGCGGCGGGCGCCTGCTGGGTCGCGCTGGAGTTGGCAAAAACGGTAGAGAACGCGACCATCGTGTTCATTGTCTGCGACCGTGGCGACCGCTACCTGTCGACCGGTGTATTTCCGGCCTGAAACCTAGAATCGCAGCGTCATCGCTGAGCGCGCGCCCCATGATCCTGATACACCAAGACCTCGACACCCGCGGGCTGAATTGCCCGCTGCCTATCCTCAAGGCCAAAAAGGCGCTGGCCGGCCTGGCCAGCGGTGAGG
>JAKFUQ010000010.1 GCA_021732645.1 Rhizobacter sp.
GTCAACCCCCCCCTCACCAAGGACACACCATGGGCTTCCAACAAGGTCTTTCCGGCTTGAATGCCACCAGCAAGAACCTCGACATCATCGGCAACAACATTGCCAATGCCAACACGTTCGGCGCCAAATCGTCGCGCGCAGAGTTCGCTGATGTTTACGCCAATTCCATCAATGGTGCCGGTGGCAGCAATGTCGGCATCGGCGTGAGCCTGGCGGCGGTGTCGCAGCAGTTCACGCAAGGCAACATTTCGACGACGGGTAACCCGCTCGACCTGGCGGTCAATGGCCGAGGCTTCTTCCAGGTGTTGCGCCCCGCTGGTGACACGGTATACACCCGCAACGGGCAGTTCAAGCTCGACCGTGAAGGGTTTGTCGTCGACAACATCGGCAACCAGCTGCAGGCCCAACCCTGGGACGAGGCGGTCGGCCGTGCGGTCGGCGATGTGCAGCCGATCCGCTTGCAGGCCGGACTGGGCGCCCCGGTGTCCACCGGCGGGGGTACCGACCCCGCGCTGCGTGGTGTGCGTGTGGGCATCAACCTCGACGCGAGCAGCGCGGTGCCCACCGTGCCGCTGGCCTTCGACCAGCCCTCCAGCTACAACTACGCCACCTCGCAAACGCTGTACGACACCCAGGGTGCGCCGCTGACCGCGAATTACTACTTCCGCAAGACCGCCATCAACGAGTGGGATGTCTATGCCACCGTCAACGGGCAAGCCTTTGACGGCCCCTCTCCGGCGACCGGTCTGGTCAGCTCACTGACCTTCGATTCGACCGGCGCGCTGACCGCACCCACCACCACGCCGACCATCGATGTCGTCGACCCCCGGGTGCCGGCATCGACCCTGTTCACCGGCTTGCCGATCAATTTCGCCGGCAGCAGCCAGTTCGCGTCCGGCTTCAGCGTGAGCGAACTCAAGCAAGACGGCTACTCCTCGGGGCAGCTCACCGGCATCACCTTCGACGACTCGGGTGTCGTCAAGGCCACCTATTCAAATGGCCGCACGCAGAACCTGTCGCAGTTGCAACTGGTCGATTTCAGCAACCTGCAGGGCTTGCAGCCGATCGGCGCGAACCTGTGGCGATCGACGTTTGCGTCGGGCGACCCCACCAGCGGCGGGCCTCCTGGCAGCGGCACCTACGGTGCGCTGCAGTCCGGTGCGCTGGAGGAGTCCAACGTGGACCTGACCGCCGAGCTGGTCAGCCTGATCACCGCACAGCGCCTGTACCAGGCCAACGCGAAGACCATCTCGACGCAAGACCAGGTGCTGCAGACCTTGGTGAATATCTGATCCAGCTTCACCTGAACTGAGTTTTCGAGGAGCGTGCGATGGACCGCATGATCTATCTGTCGATGTCGGGCGCCAAAGCCACGTTGCAGCGCCAGGACACGCTGGCACACAACCTGGCCAACGTGTCGACCGCCGGCTTTCGCGCCGAGTTGCAGGCGTTTCGGGCGGTGCCGGTGCAGGGCAGTGGTGCCAGCACCCGGGTCTACGCGCTGGAGTCGACCCCCGGCTACGACGCCACGCCCGGGCCGGTGGCCGCCACCGGACGCAATCTCGATGTGGCGGTGCAGGGCAACGCGTGGCTGGCTGTGCAGGGGCTCGATGGCACCGAGGCTTACACCCGCGGTGGATCGCTCGATGTGTCGGCCGACGGCACGCTGACCACGCGCAGCGGGCTCACGCTGCTGGGCGACGGCGGTCCGATCCAGGTGCCGCCCGACAGCGAGGTGTCGATTGCAGGCGACGGCACGGTCAGCGCACGCACCGGCAACGAGGCGCCGCAGCCGGTGGGTCGGCTGAAGCTGGTCACCCCCGAAGTGCCGTTGATCCGTGGCGAGGACGGCCTGTTTCGCGGTGCCGATGGCAGTGATTTGACCGCCGACGCCACCGCCCGTGTGCAAGACGGTGCGCTGGAAGGCTCGAACGTCAGCCCGATAGAAACGATGGTCGCCATGATTTCCGCCGCCCGCCAGTTCGAGGCGCAGATGAAACTGATGCAGACCGCCAAGGAAGACGAAACCGCTGCCGCGCAGCTGCTGTCGTTGCGCTGAGCGCAGCCTCCCACCCCGTGACATTCCCTGACCCAGGACCCTCATCATGATTCGTTCGCTGTGGATCGCCAAGACCGGTATGGAAGCGCAACAGACGCAGCTCGACACCATCTCGCACAACCTGGCCAACGCGTCGACCAACGGCTACAAGAAATCCCACGCGGTGTTCGAAGACCTGATGTACCAGAACCTGCGTCAGGCGGGCGGCAACAGCAGCGAGCAGACGACCCTGCCCACCGGCCTGCAACTGGGGCTGGGCACCCGCGCGGTGGCCACCGCACGCAGCTTTGCGCAGGGCAATCTGCAGCAAACCACGAACCCGCTCGACGTGGCGGTCAGAGGCAACGGCTTCTTCGAAATCCAGCTGCCCGACGGCACCACCGGCTACACCCGTGACGGCTCGTTCCAGGTCAGCGCCCAAGGCCAGTTGGTCACCAACAACGGCTACACCGTGAACCCCGGCATCACGGTGCCGACGAACGCGCAAAGCGTGACCATTGGCGCCGATGGCACGGTGAGCGTGGCGTTGCCGGGACAGGCGCTGCCGCAGACGGTCGGCCAGCTTCAGCTGGCGAGCTTTGTGAATCCGGCTGGCCTGGAACCCAAGGGGCAAAACCTCTACACCGAAACGGCGGCGTCGGGCACCCCGACCACCGGCGCACCCGGGGCCAACGGCCTGGGCCAGCTGCAGCAGGGGTTTGTCGAAACCTCGAATGTCAACGTGGTCGAAGAGCTGGTCTCGTTGATCCAGACGCAGCGTGCCTACGAGCTGAACTCGAAAGCGATCACGACTTCGGACGAAATGCTGCAGCGATTGGGGCAACTGTGAGCCGCGGTGTCCAACAAGCAAGGCGAGGTCTGGCGGCGCTGTTGGCGTCTTCTTCGCTGTTCGTGCTGGCCGGCTGCGAACTTCTGACCTTGCGCCCGCAGGTCGATGTGGCCGTGCCAACCCACGCCACGCCCGTCGCAGCACCCGCCCCGACGCTGAACAACGGCGCAATCTTCCAGGCGAATCAGTACCGGCCCTTGTTCGAAGACCACCGCGCGCGGCTGGTCGGCGACACCCTGGTGGTGCGCATCGTCGAGAACGTGACCGCCGAACAAACCAGCAGCAGCACGATC
>JAKFUQ010000006.1 GCA_021732645.1 Rhizobacter sp.
TGACCGGAGCGTCTTCAACGGTGACGAAGCTGTCGTTGACGGCCACCGGTGCGTCGTTGTCTGCGCTCACCGTGATCGGGGCATTGACGGAAGGTGACACCACACCTTCGTTGTCGGTGGCGGTGAAATCGAACGCGGTGCTGCCATTGAAATTCGCTGCCGGGACGAAACTGAGCGTGGCCGAGCCGGCGGTGGCTGTGATGACTTGACCGGCCACGACCGGATTGCCGCCGAACAGCAGCACACCATTCGTGGGCAGCGAGGCTATGGTGAAGCTCGCGATGCTGCCGTCGACGTCAGTGCCGCCCAGCAGCACCGGAATGTCCGTGGCGTCCTCGTTGCCGCTGGCAGGTGTGACCACCGCCACGGGCGCTTCGTTGGCGCCGTTGACCGTGACGGTGACGGTGCTGGTGGTGCCGTCGGCACTGAGAACCGTGAATGTCTCGCTCAAGGACTGACCCGTGCCGAGGGCCTGGATCGTTGGGTTGCTGTTGGTGGCGGTGTATGTCCAATTGCCGTTGGCGGCCAGCGTGAAGGTGCCGTAGGCGCCCGCCGTAGCGACTTGCGCCTGGATAGTGGCTTGGCCGACATCAGCATCGCTCACGGTCAGCGTGCCACCCGTGGTGAGGTTGCCGCCGACCACGCCCACGTCCTCGGTAACGCTGCCGGTGCCAGCGGAAATGACCGCGGCATCGTTGGTGCCGGTGATGGTGATCACCAGGTTCGCGGTCGAGGTGGCGCCCTGGTCATCGGTGACGGTGTACGGGATGGTCAGCAGCAGCTGCTGGCCCGCCGCCAGCGATTGGTAGGCTGGGTTGGCGGCATCGAAGGTGTAGCTGCCATCGGGGTTGAAGGTCAGCCCGGCCGGTGGTGCGCCGTTCAGGCCGAAGCTCAGCACCGCATTCGCATCGACATCGGTCGCGATCACGCTGCCGGTGAACAGCGGCGCATCCTCGTTGACTGAGACGCTGGCGCCTTGTGCGACAGGCACGTCGTTGGTGCCGGTGATGGTCACCGTGACGACCTGCGAGGTGCCGTCGATGGTGGTGACGGTGAAGGTCTCGTTGGGCAGCGTCTGGCCTGCGCCCAGGGCCTGCACCGCCGGGTCGGCGTTGTTGAGCGTGTAGGTCCAGACCCCGGCTGCATCGATGCTGAACGTACCGTGGCCATTGGGGGCGCTGACATTGCTGAGCGGATTGAACGCGGCTTCGCCCGCATCCGGGTCGGTGACCGTGAGCGTGCCGCCGGTCGTGAGCGTGGTTTCTTCAACCGTCGCGCCGGTGGCGACGCCACCAACGATTGCGGGGTCAGGTTCTGGGCTCACCGACAGCGTCAGCGTCGCGGTCACGCTGGCGACACCGTCACTCACGGTGTAGGTGGCCACGGGCACGGGGCCGTTGTAGTTGGCGAGGGGGGTAAAGGTGTAGGCGCCATCGGCGGCCAGCGTGAGGCTGCCGATGCCTGCCACGACAGCGGTCGCGCCCGCGGCGTAGGTCACGCCCTCGATGACGAACTGGGTGACGGTGAGCGGGTTGTCGTCGGGATCGCTGTCGTTGTCGAGCACATTGCCGTTGGCGGGCGCGTCTTCGGCCACCACGGCGCTGTCGTTGATGGCGACGGGCGCCTGATTGGGCGGTGGGTTGGTGCTCCCCACGTTCAGCGACACCGTGGCGCTGTCGGAGGTGGATCCCTGGTTGTCGGTGACGAAGAAGGTGATGACCGCCTGACCGACGAAGTCGGCGGCGGGTCGGAACAGCAGGCCTGCGGCTTGTGCGGGTGTCAGCGTTTGCCCAGCGCTCACGACGGTGCTGCCATCGGCCAGCAACAGCGTGCCGCCGGTCGGCAGGGTGGCGACGGTGACGCTGACCACGTTGCCATCGCTGTCGATACCGCGCAGCACGACCGGCAGTGTCGTGTTCTCGGGGCCGCTCACCGAGGCGTCCAACGCCGACGGCGCGATGTTGGCCAGCGTGTCTGCCGACGGGCCTTCGGTGGCGAATACCGGGTCGAGATCTTGGGACGTTCCCTCGTTGTTGTCTACGTTCAGGGGAGTCAGCAGCTCTGCAATGCGATCGACGCGCAGGCCGGGCAGGAATTCACCGCCATCCCCGGCAGTCAGCCCGGCGGCCGTAGCGGCATCGGCGTCGTTTTGCGCCAGCTTTTCGATGACCTGATCGACGTCGTTGCCGGCTGTGGCGGCGGTGGCAGTGGCCTTCGCCGGGGCAGTGGCCAGCGCAGCCGGGTCTACCGCAGAAGCCGGGGTGGCTATCGCGCTGGGGTCAGAGGTCAGTTGAACGATGCCGTCTTGCGTGGTCAGAATCACATCGCCGCGCCGGACGATGTCGCCCATCTTCAAGGGCCTGGCGCGGCCATCGGCGCCTTTGACGATGGCGCTGCCCCACAAGCCGGTGACGGTGCCTTGGGTGGTCTGGAGGATGGTGGGCATGGTTCATTCCCTGGTGTGTTGCACCGAATGGGTGCTTGCAGGCGCAGACATGGCCCGCGAACGATGGTCAAAGGATAGTCACTTCGGTGTGCGTTGGGCGGTTCTGAGGGGCAGTGTTCGTGACAAGCATCACCTCAGGGGCGAAACTCGCGACGATAAGGAAGCCTTCACCGTTCCCGCAGCGCGTAGGCTTTTGCCTTCAGTACCGGTTTGAGCAGGTACGACATCACCGTCTTGCGGCCGGTCAGGATGTCGACTTCGGCGGTCATGCCGGGGATCACCGGCAGCTTCTCGCTGAAGTTCGCCTGCGTCGTGCGCACCCGTACCAGGTAGTAGGCATTGCCCTTTTCGTCGACGACGGTGTCCGGGCTGATGTTCTCGACCTTGGCCGCCAAGCCGCCGTAGATCGAGAAGTCGTACGCCGTGAACTTGACGGTGGCGTCCTGGTCCGGGTGGATGAAGGCGATGTCGCGTGGCTGCACCTTGGCTTCGAGGATCAGTTGGTCGTCGAGCGGAACCACTTCGACGAGGTCCTTGCCCGGCTGCACCACGCCGCCCACGGTGTTGGCCAGCAGGCGCTGCACACGGCCGCGCACGGGGCTCTTGACCTGCGACTTGTCGACCTTGTCGGCCAGCGCCACCGCACCTTCGTTCAGCGCGTTCAGCTTGCCCAGCACATCGGCCATGTCCTTGCGCGCGTCGTTGCGGAAGGTCAGCTCGGTT
>JAKFUQ010000199.1 GCA_021732645.1 Rhizobacter sp.
AAGGCCATGGCACACAGCCTGAGCGGCTCACCTGCTGCGGCGGTGGAGACGCTGATGGACAAAGGTTCCCAAACGCTGAACGCCAAGTTGATCGAGCTGGCCGCCGCCGTGCTGCACCGCCACGCCGCGAAGATCACTGATCAGGCGGTGTTGGTCGGGCGGATCAATGAGCTGAAGCACCGCTACTGCAGCCAGGGCACGCAAATCAACCTGGGGCAGGTGTCCTCACGGTCGGCCGGTGGCTTGAGGCTGCGCGCCTGACGGCGCAATTCAGTAGTCGCCGCCCGCGCTGCCCGGCGCCAGGTTGTCGAACTTGGTCAGCGGCTTCAGGAAGGTCAGCTTGACGGTGCCGGTGGGCCCGTTGCGCTGCTTGCCGATGATGATTTCGGCCACACCCGGCTCCTTGCAGGCTTCCTTGGTGTAGTACTCGTCGCGGTAGATGAACATGATGACGTCGGCGTCCTGTTCGATGGCCCCCGACTCGCGCAGGTCGCTCATCATCGGTCGCTTGTCGGTGCGCGACTCGACGCTGCGGTTGAGCTGCGACAGCGCCACCACCGGGCATTGCAGCTCCTTGGCCAGCGACTTCAGCCCGCGCGAGATCTCGCCGATCACCGTCGCGCGGTTTTCGTCGTTGCTGCCGGTGCTGCCGCTCATCAGCTGCAAGTAATCCACCACGATCAGCCCCAGCTTTCCGCACTGACGCGCCTGCCGCCGCGCCCGCGCACGCAGCTCGCTGGGCGTGAGCGCCGGGCTCTCGTCGATGTACATGCTGACCGTGCCGAGCTTCTCGATCGCCTCGGTCAGGCGGCCCCATTCATCGTCTTTCAACGCGCCGGTGCGCAGGTGCTGCTGGTCGATGCGGCCGAGCGAGCCGACCAGGCGCAACGCCAGTTGCGAAGCACCCATCTCCATCGAAAAAATGACCACGGGCAGGCCTTCGTTCACGGCCACATGCTCGGCGATGTTGAGTGCCAGCGCGGTCTTGCCCATCGAGGGTCGCGCGGCCAGCACGATCAGGTCACCGGGCTGGAAGCCAGCGGTCATGCGGTCGAGATCGAAGTAGCCGGTGCGCACGCCGGTCACCTCTTCGGCGCCGTTCTCGTGCAGCTCGGTGACCCGGTCGAGCAGTTGCACCACCAGCGCATCCATGGACTGGAAACCCTGCCGCGAGCGTGAGCCTTCTTCGCCGATCTTGAAGATCTTGGCCTCGGCCTCGTCGAGGATCTCGGAGACCGCCCTGCCCTGCGGATTGAACGCGGTGGTGGCGATCTCGTCGCTGGCCGACACCAGCTTGCGCAGCACCGCGCGCTCGCGCACGATCTCGGCATAGCGGCGCAGGTTGGCCGCACTCGGCACACTTTGCGCCAGCGCATTCAGGTACACCAGCCCGCCGCATTCCTCGGCCTTGCCCAGGCTTTGCAACTGCTCGAAGACGGTGATGACATCGGCGGGCTTGGTGGCGTTGACCAGCGCGCCGATGGCGGCATAAATGGCGCGATGCTCGTAGCGGTAGAAATCGCTGTCCGTCAGCAAATCACCGGCACGGTCCCAGGCGCTGTTGTCCAGCAGCAAGCCGCCCAGCACGCTTTGCTCGGCCTCGATGGAGTGGGGCGGAATTCGCAGCCTGGCGACGTCGTCATCAGCCCGGGGCGCAGTGGCGGAAAACGGGGGGGAAGTGATCAGTGCCGACATGCGAAGATCATACGAGTGCGCCGACCGAACCGCTGTGTACAAACCTGTGCACAGGCTGGGTACGGGCAGGGGAAATGAGGTTGAAAACCCGCCAGCCTTGCCGAATCACACCCCCGCACCCGATGCGGCCTTGATCTCTTCCTGAACCCGCATCCGCGCGTGGACATACGCCCCCTGGGGCACATGCAACAAGTCGGCAATGCGCCACAGCACATGGCGCTCGTGGTCGCTCAGGTGGCCATCGGCATAGGCCACGCGCCACAGGTGCTCGACCATGCGCAGCTTCTGCGGCATGTCGAAATGCGTGTTGATGCGGGAGGTGAAAGCAAACAGATCGGTGGCCTCGCGCGCGGTGGCCACGGCCAACTCGGTCAAGCCAGACGCCTCGTCGGGCGACAGGGCACAGCACTCGCGCAGCGCCGTCAGCACCGCCTGGCGCTCGCCGGGTTGAAAACTGGCATCGGCGCGCATCACCTCGACCAGCATCACCGCCGTGGCGAGTTGCAGCGCATGCTCGGCGGCGCGGGGATCGTGGCTCGCCGAAGGCGACACGACGGCGTCGAAAAAATCTTTAAGGGTCTGGAACATGCTCAAATGATGGCACGGAGCGGCGCGCCCGTTGGCGCACGCGCCCGTGATCCTTTTTCAACCACCCCACGAGACCCCCCATGAGCGCTGACAAAGACCGCGGTATCCGCCGACAAAAACAGAAACGGGCGAAAGCCTTGAAGCGCGAGGCCAAGCGGCGCGCCCCGACCCCGCCGAAAGGTTAGGGCAACGCTGAACAAGTCCGCGCCATGCGCCGACACCCCTGGACGCTGCTCGCCACCGCACTGGCTGCGGCGGCGCCCTGCGCGCAAGCCGACGACGTGCTGGTGGCCGTGGCGGCAAATTTCGTCGCCCCGCTGGCAAAGCTCAGCGAGGGTTACACCGCAGCCACCGGTCACACGCTGAAGGTGTCGGCGGGTGCCACCGGCAAGTTCTATTCGCAGATCGTCTCGGGCGCGCCGTTCGAGGTGCTGATTGCCGCCGACGACGAGACCCCGCGCAAGCTGATCGCCGAAGGCCACGCCGTGAGTGGCAGCAATTTCACCTACGCCATCGGCACGCTGGTGCTGTGGAGCGCGCAGCCCGGCTATGTGGACGACCAGGGTGCGGTGCTCGCCACGGGCCGCTATGCCCACCTGGCGATCGCGAACCCGAAGGTCGCGCCTTATGGTCAGGCTGGCCTTGAGGTGCTGAAGGCGCGCGGCCTGATTGACGCGGTGGCGACCCGGCTCGTGACCGCCGAAAGCATCGCGCAGGCCTACCAGTTCGTGGCGACCGGCAACGCGGAGCTGGGCTTCGTCGCGCTGTCGCAGGTGGTGGTGCCGGGCAAGCCGGTGACGGGCTCGTACTGGCGGGTGCCGCCCTCGCTGCACGGCGAGATCCGCCAGGACGCGGTGCTGCTGAAGACGGGCGAGAA
>JAKFUQ010000128.1 GCA_021732645.1 Rhizobacter sp.
GGGTTGTTCGGCCGGTCCATTGGCGGGCTGCGGGTCGGTCGACGAACGTCACCGACGCAACCACAGCGCATTGCCCACCACACTGACACTGCTGAAGGCCATCGCGGCGCCTGCGATGACGGGGTTGAGCAGGCCGAAGGCCGCCAGGGGAATGCCCACCACGTTGTACGCGAAGGCCCAGAACAGACCCCGCTTGATCGTCGCGTACGTGCGACGAGAGACATCAAGCGAATCAGCGACCAGCCTCGGGTCGCCGCGCATCAGCGTGATGCCGGCTGCCGCCATCGCAACGTCGGTCCCAGTCGACATCGCAATCCCGACATCCGCAGCCGCCAGGGCCGGGGCGTCGTTGATGCCGTCGCCGACCATGGCCACGACCTGGCCGGCGGCTCGCAGCGCCTGCACGACTGCGGCCTTGTCGCCGGGGAGCACTTCGGCACGGACTTCGGTGATGCCCAACACCCGGGCCACTGCGTCGGCGCTGCCCTGGTTGTCGCCGGTGAGCATCACCGTCTGAATGCCCAGCTCATGCAGGCGCGCCACGGCATCGCGTGCCGATGCTTTGACGGCGTCACCGAATGCCAGCAATCCCAGCAGCTCGGTGCGTTCAACGTCTTTGCGCATCAACCAGGACACGGTTCGGCCTGCCGCTTCGAGTTGTTCGGCATCACCGGCCAGTGCACCTGCGTCGACGCCGAGTTCACGCAGCAGGCGACTGCTGCCGAGAACCAAGGTCTGACCACGCACGGTGGCTTGCAGCCCTCGTCCCGGCAGCGCCTGGGCGTCATGCGCCTGCGGAACGACCAACTGCTCAGCCCGCACCTTGTCCATCACCGCGCGTGCCAGCGGATGATCGCTCGTCTGCTGCAACGAGGCAGACAGCAACAGCACGGCGTCCCGCGCACCGTCCGCAGCCGGCAAGACAGCAATGAGCGACGGGCGGCCTTCGGTCAGCGTGCCGGTCTTGTCGAATGCGACCGTGGTCACGGCATGGGCCACTTCCAACGCCTCGGCATCCTTGATGAGGATGCCGTGCTGGGCTGCGATGCCCGTGCCCGCCATGATCGCCGTCGGCGTGGCCAGCCCCAAAGCACATGGACAGGCGATGACGAGCACGGCGACGGCGTTGATGACGGCGTGTTCCCAGTCCCCAGTTGCCATCACCCAGCCCACCAGCGTGACCAGCGCGATGGCGAGCACCACGGGCACGAACACTGCGCTGACGCGGTCCACCACGCGCTGAATGGGTGCCTTGGCTGCTTGGGCGGATTCGACCATCCGGATGATGCGTGCGAGCGTGGTCTCGGCCCCCACCGCGAGCGTGCGGATCGTCAGCGCACCTTCCGCGTTGATGGCGCCACCAGTGACCTTGTCGCCGACCGCCTTGGCGACGGGCAGGCTCTCGCCGGTGATCAGCGACTCATCAACGTGGCTGCGCCCTTCCACCACTTCGCCATCGACGGCGATCCGCTCGCCGGGCCGTACGAGCACCTGGTCCCCAATAACCACCTTGTCGATGGCAACTTCGATCTCAACACCGTCGCGGCGCACGCGCGCAGTCGCCGGGCGCAGGGCGTTCAGCGCCCGAATGGCATCGGTCGTCTGCCGCTTCGCGCGGCCTTCGAGCCACTTGCCCAGCCTGACGAGCGTGATGACCGCCGCAGAGGCCTCGAAGTACAGGTGTGGTGTGCCATGGTCCAGGTGCTTGAACAGCAGATAGACCGACAAACCGTAGGCAGCAGACGTGCCGAGGGCAACCAGCAGATCCATGTTGCCGGCGCCGGCGCGAACCGCCTTCCAGCCCGCGCGGTAGAAGCGCCACCCGAGCCCGAACTGCACCGGCGTGGCAAGAGCCAGTTGCACCCAGGCCCCGAGCATCCAGTCGATCCCGATCAGCTGCAGCAGCATCGGCGCCAGCAGCGGAAGGGTCAACGCTGCGCCCAAGGCGACCGGCCACCAATCTGGAAGCTGCTTCGCCACTTGCGGCTTCGCGGCTTGGACATCCGTGGCGCCGTAGCCGGCCTTCTCCACCGCGGCCTTGAGGACCGACACGGGAACGGTCGACAAGGCCTGTACTGTCGCGCGCTCCGTTGCCAGGTTCACCGAGGCCGACAACACGCCGGGTACCTTCAAGAGCGCCTTCTCGACGCGAGCAACGCAGGATGCGCAGGTCATGCCTTCGACTTGAAGGGCGACTTCCTCCACCGCCACGTCGTAGCCGGCTTTGCGAACAGCAGCAGCGAGCGCCGCCGCTGTGACCGAGGCAGCCGCGTCGACAGACGCCTGCTCGGTGGCAAGGTTCACACTGACCTCCAGGACGCCCGGGACCGACTGGAGTGACTTCTCCACTCGAAGTACGCAACTTGCGCAGGTCATGCCCACGACTTGCAGCTTCTGTGCGGCTGGATTGCCGGGTGCCGTGATGGTCGGATTCATAGGTCTGTCTCGGGACATCTTGTATGAGGAGTCGATACTTTCAAGGTTCCCATTGTTGGAAGGTCAAGGGGTTGCCAGCGCTCCCTTTCTGCCATCGCGGGTATTGGTGCGCCGTTCTTGACCTTCCAACGGTGGCAATGTCCACAGTAGGAACCTCATCAACACATCTCCAAGGCAAACACCATGATTTCCTTTCAAGTGAACGACATGACCTGCGGCCACTGCGTCAGCAGCATCACCAAGGCAGTCAAGGCTTTGGACAGCGGCGCCACGGTGCAAGTCGACCTGTCGACGCATCTGGTGAAGATCGAGGCGACGGAGGCCGACGCAGTTGAACTGAGCGAGGCCATCAAGGAGGCCGGCTATACGCCGGTCGCCATCGCTGCAGTCACACGAATTGCGGCCGCGAAGGACGCCTCGCCGGCGCGAAAGGGCTGCTGCTGCGGTTGAGTCTTGGTGTGTCGACCGCAGGGCAAAGATGGCAGGTGAAAGCCTGCCATCACTTCTACCCCCTGTAGAACGGCCGTCCAACCAGCGAAATCAGCAGACCAACGATCGGCGCAGCGAAGCGTGTTCGGTCACGTTCAGGAAACGGGCCTCCGCCCCGGGGTACTGGGGTGACTGTTGGTATTCCAAATTGAGAACTAGTTCACGTGCGCAAGACTGCAACCGCCTGATCGCGATGCCGTTGCCGGTCGGGCGTTGATGCTTTCC
>JAKFUQ010000284.1 GCA_021732645.1 Rhizobacter sp.
GCCCGCAGTGCGGCGCCAGTCTCTGGCAACAGCACGATCAACGCAATCAGCACACCGGTCACTGCCTTCGGCGCGCCGACTGCGACCACACCCGCTTCCAGCGCCGGTGCCAGCGCCTTGGCCAGGCCCACGACGCTGACGAGCGACACCATCAACAGGCCCAAGGCGCTCCAGGCGATCCAGTTTGCCGGAGGCGGGGCGTGCGCTTTGGAGTCGTCGTTGCCGACCGGCAGGAAGTAGTCACGGTGACGCACCGTCTGCACGAAGACGAACACGCCGTACAGCGCCAGTGAGGTGATGCCGGCAAAGGCCAGCTGCGACCCGCTGTAAGTGGGCCCGGCGGTGGTGGTGGTGAAGCTGGGCAGCACCAACGCCAGACCGGCCAGCGCGGCCAGCGATGCCAACGCCGGGCTGGTGCCTTCGACGCGAAACGCCAGCACGCCATGGCGCAGGCCGCCCGCCACCAGGCACAGGCCGACCACGCCATTGCAAACGATCATCACCGCTGCAAAGACCGTATCGCGTGCTAGCGTGTTGGCCGCCTCGCCACCGGCCAGCATCAGCGCCACGATCAGGGCCACCTCAATGATGGTCACTGCGACGGCCAGCACCAGCGTGCCGTAGGGCTCGCCGACGCGGTGGGCGACGACCTCGGCATGGTGGATGGCGCACACCACCGCCAGGAACAGCGCAGCCGTGAGCAACGAGCCCCGTGCCAGGTCCAGCGGCATTCCCCATGTCAGCACCAGCATCACCATCGCCAGCAACGGCACGGCAATGCTCCACGGCGGCAGGCTGTGTGTGCGCCACCAGGCCATGGCGGGCTTCAGTTCAAGGGCGGGTGTCATGGCTTGATCCTAACGAAGCCCGCTCTGGCGTCTGAACTCGGCTGACGAGCCCCGGATTTCGGCTACAACAGGGGTGAGTGTCGGCATGCAACACTGGCGCTGGGCCACTGTCGCAATGGCATCGTTGGCGATCGACCTTTCACATTCCAGGGGAGTTCCACATGGACACCGAAGCAATCAAGACCTTCCTCGGCACCACCGCCATCGACATCGGCATCAAGGTGCTGGCCGCGCTGGCGTTCTGGGTCATCGGGCGCTGGCTGATCGGCAAGGTGATCGGGTTGATGCAGGCCGCGATGAACCGCAACAACGTCGATCCGACGCTGACCAAGTACCTGGGCTCGATCATCGCCATCGCGCTGAACATTGCGCTGGTGCTCGGCATCCTGGGCTATTTCGGCATCGAGACGACCTCGTTCGCCGCGCTGCTGGCCGGTGCCGGCGTGGCGATCGGCGCGGCGTGGAGCGGGCTGCTGGGCAACTTCGCGGCGGGCGCGTTCATGCTGATCCTGCGGCCGTTCAAGGTCGGCGATTTCGTCAGCATCGGCGGCGTCGTTGGCACGGTGCATGAGCTGGGCCTGTTCGGCACCACCATCGTGACTCCCGACAACGTGATGACGCTGATCGGCAACGGCAAGATCTTCGGTGACACGATCCAGAACTTTTCGGTGCTGCCGGTGCGCCGCGTCGAGCGGATCGCTCAACTGGCCAACGGCGTCGATCCGCTGGACGCCATTGCGCGTTTGAAAGCCGCGGTGGCGCTGATCCCGAACGTGTCGACAAACATGCCGCCCGAGGTCAACCTGCTCGACATGAAGCTCGAAGGCCCGCAGATTGCGGTGCGGCCGTACACCCACACCGACCACTACTGGCAGGTCTATTTCGACACCAACGAAGCCATCATCAAGGTTTGCCAGGAAGCCGGCTGGCCGGTGCCGTCGGCGCTGCACCAGATACGGCAGGTCTGAGCGCGCAGGGGCGCCTGGGATGAAGGCCCTCAAGCGTTGGGTGGCGGTGGTCTGGCTGTGGCTGATCGCCTCGGCGGTGTGGGCGCAGCCGGCATCGGCTCCGGCCACAGAGGCTCTGGGCACTGCATCGGTTGAAGCACCGGTGGTGGTGGCCAACCGCACCATCGCGACCTTCCGCACGCCGTACCTGGGCGTGCCGCCCGAGCGCCGCGCGCAGCGCACTGAGGCGATCCTGCGCGAACTGCTCGACCGCGCGGTGCAAGGCGAGGTCACGGTGCAGGTCGAGCCGCAAGGGCATGTGCTGCTGGTCGATGGCGAACTGGCACTGGTGCTGGTGCCTGCCGATGCCGACCCGCTGCGTGCGCAAACGCTGGCGCAGGCCAGTGCCGCCGCGCGCGATGCGTTGCGCCAGGCGCTGGCCGAGACGCGCGAGGGCCGCGACAGCCAGCGCCTGCTGTGGGGCCTGGGGCGCAGCCTGCTGGCGACGCTGGCCGTGGTGGCGATCGCGGTGCCCGCCTGGCGCGCGCGCCGCTGGGCGACGGTGCACCTGGCGCGGCGAGTCGCGCAAAGCGCATCCGGTGTGCGTGTGGCCGGTGCCGAGCTGTTGCACACCGAGCGATTGGTCGCGGTGGTGCGGCTCGCCGTGCGTGCGCTGTGGTGGGCGCTGGCGCTGGTGCTGGCCTATGAATGGCTGAGCTATGTGCTGCGTCAGTTTCCGTACAGCCGGCCGTGGGGCGAGGGCCTCACTCGCTACCTGCTCGATGTGGCCGAACGCATCGGCCACGGCGTGCTGGGTGCGCTGCCTGATCTGGTCATCGCGGTCATCATCTTCCTGATCGCGCGCGGCGTGATCGCGCTGTTCCGTCCGTTCTTCAACCGCTTGGCCGCCACCGGCGATCGACAAGGCGGCTGGCTCGATGCCGACACCGCCGGCCCCACCCAACGGCTGTTCGGCATCGCGGTGTGGCTGTTCGCCGCGGTGATGGCCTACCCCTACCTGCCGGGCGCGCAGAGCGAGGCCTTCAAGGGCTTGTCGCTGCTGATCGGCTTGATGGTCACCCTGGGCGGTTCGAGCCTGTTCGGGCAGGCGGCCAGCGGGCTGGTGCTGATGTACTCACGCACGCTGCGCGTCGGCGAGTACGTGCGCATCAACGAGCACGAAGGCACGGTCACCGAGATGGGTGCTTTCATCACCCGCGTGCGCACCGGCCTCGGTGAAGAGCTGACCTTCCCGAACTCGCTGGTGCTGGGCAGCGTCAGCAAGAACTACTCGCGTGCGGTTCACGGTCACGGGTATGTGGTCGACACGACC
>JAKFUQ010000102.1 GCA_021732645.1 Rhizobacter sp.
GCACCGGGCGGGTGGTGGTGATGGGCATGGGCAAGAGCGGGCATGTCGGTCGCAAGATCGCGGCCACGCTGGCTTCGACCGGCACACCGGCGATGTTCGTGCACCCCGGCGAAGCGAGCCACGGCGACCTCGGCATGGTCGCCCAAGGTGACGTCGTGCTGGCGATTTCCAACTCCGGTGAAAGTGACGAAATCGCGGCGCTTCTCCCCGCCCTGAAGCGCCTGGGCGTGATCCTGGTCGGCATGACGGGGCGCGCTGAATCCGCCCTGGCCCGCAATGCTGATATCGCGCTGGACTGTGGCGTTGACCAGGAAGCCTGTCCGCTGAACCTGGCGCCGACCGCCAGCACCACCGCGCAGATGGCGCTGGGCGACGCACTCGCTGTGGCACTGCTCGACGCCCGTGGTTTTCGCGAGGCCGACTTCGCCCGCTCGCATCCCGGCGGCAGCCTGGGGCGCAAGCTGCTGATGCATGTGCGCGATCTGATGGTGTGCGGCAACGGCGTGCCCAGCGTGGCGCCCGACACCGGCTTCGGCGAGCTGCTGCGCGTGATGAGCGACAAGGGGCTGGGCTTCGCCACCGTGATCGATGCGCAGCAGCAGGTGCTGGGCATCTTCACCGACGGCGACCTGCGCCGGCTGATCGAACGCGGCCAGGACCTGCGCCCGCTGCTCGCCCGCGAGGTCATGCGCAGCCACCCCAAAGTGATCCGCGACGATGCGCTCGCCGTGGAGGCGGCCGGACTGATGGAGCAGCACCGCGTCACCAGTGTGCTGGTCGTCGACGCGTCGCAGCGCCTGGTGGGCGCGCTGAACCTCAATCAACTGATGCGCGCCAAGGTCATCTGATGCCGGTGCCGACACCACGTCCGCTGAACCCGGTGCTGTCGTTCGTACCCGAGCTGCTGCAGGCGGCACGGAACGTACGCGCGGCCATCTTCGACGTGGACGGTGTGCTCACCGATGGTGGCCTGTACATCGGCGAGCACGGTGAAGATTTCAAAGCCTTCAACTCGCTCGATGGCCACGGCCTGAAACTGCTCGCGCAAGGTGGCATCACGCCCGTGGTCATCACCGGCCGCGACTCGCCTGCGGTGCGCCGCCGCGTCGCCGACCTCGGCATCACGCAGGCGTACTACGGTGTGCACGACAAGCTGTCTGTTGCCAACACGCTGCTGCACGCCCTGCAGCTCGACTGGGGCGCGCTGGCCGCCATGGGCGACGACTGGCCCGACCTGCCACTGATGACCCGCGCAGCGTTCGCCTGTGCGCCGCCGAACGCCCACGCGGAAGTCCGGGCCATCGCCCACCACACCACGCGGGCCAGTGGTGGTCGTGGTGCTGCACGCGAATGTTGTGACCTGTTGCTGATGGCCACCGGGCGCTACACCGACCTGCTGCGCGGGCACCTGACCACGCTGGACGGCACACCATGACGGGCAGGCGCGCGGCGGCGCCTGAACAGGGAAGTCACCCGTGAATTCGGCGCGTCAATCAACCTTGGTTCCTGCCGCCGAGCCCGAGGTTCGGCGCTACGTGCTCCCGTGGTACCACCGCGCGCTCAGTGCGGTGTCGGCCTACCTGCCGCTGCTGCTGATGGCGCTGGTGGCCCTGGCGACATGGTGGTTGGTCAAGAACACACCGGTGCTGCAGGGTGCCAAGACGGCAGCGCCGCTGCGCCACATTCCCGACTACACCATGCGCAATTTCAAGGTGCAGCGCTTCGCAGCCGATGGCAGCCTGCGCTTGCAGATCGAGGGCGACGAGGCGCGCCACTACCCCGACACCGACACGCTGGAGATCGACCACGCACGCATCCGGTCGATCGCCCCCGATACCGGCGTGACCTTGGCCACGGCGAACCAAGCGGTGTCCAACGGCGACGCTTCCGAGGTGCAACTGACCGGTCAGGCCCACGTGGTTCGTGAGGCGTCTGTGGTCAACGGCAAGACGCTGGAGGCGATCGACTTCAAGAGCGAGTTCTTGCATGCGTTCTTGCAGACCGAGCAGGTGCGATCCCATCTGCCGGTGACGATCACGCGCGGCACCATGCAGATCCAGGGCGCTTCGATGAGCTACGACAACCTGGACCGCGTTGCGCAGTTCAAGGGCCGCGTGAAAGCGACCTTCGGTGCGGACGGGCTGCGCTGAGCTCTCGCTGGCCCGCAACAGCGCTCCGACTCGCCGACGCCTTGGAACCGGACTGCAACGTGAGCGCGCCGCTGGTTTTCATCACCGGCGCCTCCAGCGGCATCGGGCAGGCGTTGGCTGCGCGCTTCCTGCAGTCGGGATACCGGCTGGCGCTGGTGGCTCGGCGCAGCGCCGAGCTCACCGCCTGGGCACGGGAACATGGCGCAGCGACGCAGTGCGCGGTGTACAGCGCCGACGTGCGCGACATCAACAGCATCACCGGCGCCGCACGTGCGTGCATTGCCGCACAGGGGCTGCCGGACGTGGTGATCGCCAAT
The DNA here is from genome assembly GCA_021732645.1 of Rhizobacter sp. Classification (GTDB taxonomy): domain Bacteria; phylum Pseudomonadota; class Gammaproteobacteria; order Burkholderiales; family Burkholderiaceae_C; genus PBB1. Next base: position 2,468 of record JAKFUQ010000102.1, read on the forward strand.
GCAGGCATCAGCATCGGCATTGACAGCGCTGAATTCGACGACCTGGACGTGCTGCGAACCACGCTCGAAACCAACGTGATCGGCCTGGCCGCCACGCTGCAGCCCTTCGTGCGCGGGATGTGCGAACGCCGGCGCGGCGTGCTGGTCGGCGTGGCAAGCGTGGCCGGCGTGCGGGGCCTGCCCGGTCACGGTGCTTACTGTGCGAGCAAGGCCGCAGTGATCAGCTATTGCGAAAGCCTGCGCGGTGAATGCCGCCCGTTCGGTGTGAAGGTGGTGACGCTCAGTCCGGGGTATGTAGACACCCCGCTGACACGCGACAACCGATATCCGATGCCCTTCCTGATGCCCTCCGAGGCCTTTGCGCAAAGGGCTTATCGCGCCATCGAAATAGGTGAGGCGCACCCGGTGATTCCGTGGCAGATGGGTATCGTGTCAACCCTGTTGAGGCACCTGCCCAACGCGATATTCGACCGCGCCGTGGCCGGGCAGCCACGCAAGCAACGTCAACGACGCGATGGGAGTTGAATGCAAAACGGCTGCACTTCGCAGTGCAGCCGTTTTGATCGATCGGTTTGTCAGCGTCTGGGTAACAACTCAGTAACCGCCGCGGCTTCCGCCGCCGCCACCACCGCCATAACCACCACCGCCACCGG
>JAKFUQ010000041.1 GCA_021732645.1 Rhizobacter sp.
GCGCGCGGGCGGGTGAGCGGCAGGGTGGGCATGCGACGCAGTGGCGAGACGGCGCCGATGGTGTGCGCAAACAGGTGGCGTTCGCGCTGTTCACGTGCGGCATCGGCACGCGCCTGGGTCTCGCGGCGTGCCGCCTCGGCGGCGGCCTTGGCCAGCGTCTTCTTCAGCGCGGCCAGATCCTGCAAGCTGCGCACGCTGCGTGGTCGCGTCACAGCAGGCCCCGCTCGGCAAACGAGACCACCTGGTCGCCGCCGACCACCAGGTGATCGACCACCCGCACATCGATCAGGCTCAAGGCCTGCATGAGCGTTTGCGTCAGAAATTCATCGGCCCGCGAGGGTTCGGCCGTGCCCGAAGGGTGGTTGTGCGCCAGGATCACCGCGCTGGCGTGCAGCATCAGCGCGCGCTTGACCACTTCGCGCGGGTAGACGCTGGTCTGGCTCAGCGTGCCGCGGAACATTTCCTCGAACTGCAACAATTGGTTTTGCGCATCGAGGAACAGCACCGCGAACACCTCTTGGTTTTCATGGGCGAGCTGCAGGCGCAGAAAGTCCTTCACCTGCTGCGGCGACGACAGCACCGTGCGCTGGGCCAGATGCTGTGCCAGCGAGCGACGCGCCAGCTCCATCACCGCGACGATCTCGGCGCGCTTGGCCGGCCCCAGGCCCTTGATGCGTTTCAGGTCGGCGGCGCTGGCTTGCAGCAGGCCACGCAGTCCGCCGAACGCGTCGAGGAGTTGCTGCGCCAGCTGCAGCACCGAAGTGCCCGCCAGCCCGGTGCGCAGCAGCAGCGCGATCAGCTCGGCGTCGGCCAGCGCCGCCGGCCCCAGCGTCAGCAGCTTTTCGCGCGGTCGGGCTGCTGCTGGAATGTCTTTGAGCACCATGGGGGACTGCTGTCGCGACCCGCCGGGTGGCTGGAGACGACGACTCGTAAAATTCACCCCAGTCTATCCAACCTCTCCAACCAGGTACGTCCTTGAACTCTGTCCTCGCGGGCTCCTTCCTCACGCTGCACTACCGGCTGGCCGGACCCGATGGCGCTGACATCATCAACACCTTCGCCGACAAGGCAGCCACCTTGTCGCTCGGCACAGGCGAGCTGGCCCCGGCGATGGAGTCGCGCCTGATGGGCTTGCCCGAAGGCACGCGCGCCACCTTCGAGCTGGCTGCGGGCGAGGCCTTCGGTGCGCGCAACCCCGAACTGCTGCAACGTGTCAAGCGTGCGATGCTCGATGAATTGGGCGACCCCGATGAGCCATACCACCCCGGTGACGTGGTGCAGTTCCCCACGCCCGACGGACGCGGTGCTTACGCGGGTGTCGTGCGCGAGGTGGGTGATGACTGGGTGGCGTTCGACTTCAACCACCCTCTGGCTGGCCAGCCGGTGACTTTCGAAGTGCATCTGATTGGAGTGTTGTGATGGCTGCGGATATCCGTGTTGAAGAGGTGCTGCTGGCCGAGCCGCGCGGCTTTTGCGCTGGCGTCGATCGCGCGATCGAGATCGTTGAACGAGCGATCACCAAGTTCGGCGCGCCGATCTATGTGCGCCATGAGATCGTGCACAACACTTACGTGGTCAACGACCTGAAGACCAAGGGCGCGATCTTCATCGAGGACCTGGCCGAGGTGCCACCCGGCGCGACGCTGGTGTTCAGCGCCCATGGCGTGTCGCAGGCGATCCGCCGCGAGGCGACGGAACGTGGTTTCACCGTGTTCGACGCGACCTGCCCGCTGGTCACCAAGGTGCACGTCGAGATGGCCAAGCTGCGCAAGGAAGGCTACGACTTCATCATGATCGGCCACAAGGGCCACCCCGAGGTCGAGGGCACGATAGGCCAGCTGAGTGCCGGCATTCATCTGGTTGAAGACGTGGCCGATGTCGAACGGGTGCCGGTCGATGAATCGACACGGCTGGCGGTGGTCACGCAGACCACGCTGTCGGTCGACGATGCGGCGGAAATCCTGGCCGCGGTGAAGCGCCGCTTTCCGAACGTGCGCGAACCGAAGCAGCAGGACATCTGCTACGCCACGCAGAACCGGCAGGACGCCGTCAAGGTGCTGGCCCCGAACGTCGATGTGCTGGTGGTGGTGGGCAGCCTCAGCAGCTCGAACAGCAACCGGTTGCGCGAAGTCGCCGAGCGCCTCGGCACCGATGCCTACATGGTCGACTCCGCCGAAGACCTGATGCCCGACTGGTTCGCCGGCAAGAGCCGCGTGGGCCTGACCGCCGGGGCGTCGGCACCAGAGATCCTGGTCAAGCAGGTGATCGAGCGGCTGCGATCGCTGGGCGCAGTGTCGGTGCGCAGCATGCCGGGCGTGCTGGAGACGGTGCACTTCCCGCTGCCGATGGGGCTGGGCGACAAGTCGATGCAGGCCGCGGGCTGAGCGGCTGCGGCCCAGCCGCCGCTGCCTACAATTCGCCGCTTCACGCCACCCCTAGCCACCCTTCGAACACGCACCCATGCTGGACATCACCCTGCTGCGCAAGGACCTGCCCAGCGTCATTGCCCGCCTCGACAAACGCAAGAACCCGCAGCCTTACCTGGACGTCGCGCGCTTCCAGGAACTGGAGGCTGAACGCAAGGCGCTGCAGACCCGCACCGAAGAGCTGCAAGCCCAGCGCAACAGCCTGTCGAAGCAGATCGGTGCGCTGAAGGGCAAGGGCGAAGACACCAGCGCAGTGATGGTGCAGGTGGCGGGTTTGGCAGATGAACTGAAGGCGTCTGCCGAGCGGCTGGAAGTGATCCAGACCGAACTGGCCGATCTGTTGATGGCCGTGCCCAACCTGCCGCAAGACAGCGTGCCGGTCGGTGCCGACGAGCACGGCAATGTCGAGGTGCGTCGCTGGAGCCCGAACGATGCGGGCCCGCGCAGCTTCGACTTCACGCCGAAGGATCACGTCGATCTGGGCGCGCCATTGGGGCTGGACTTCGACCTCGGTGCGAAGCTGTCGGGGTCGCGCTTTTCATTCATGCGTGGCCCGGTAGCGCGGCTGCACCGCGCGCTTGCGCAGTTCATGCTGGATGTGCAGACGCAGCAGCACGGCTACACCGAGTGCTACACGCCTTACATCGTCAACCGCGACGTGCTGGAA
>JAKFUQ010000165.1 GCA_021732645.1 Rhizobacter sp.
GTGAACAACGCTTCTTGCATTCCGTCCGCTCCGCGCATCGCGTTCACTCCGTGATCAATCCCAACACGGTATCCACAACGACCGCCCGCCACACGACGTTTACTCGTGAGCGAAATTCAACAGCCTGCTAGTAAATACGGGCCATCGCGGCCTGTTTTTATTTCTACCCATCAAAGACAGAAGCGACAGATCAGCCGGATCGACCCCAGAGCCGTTGACCTGATGCTATCTGCAGTGGGTTAACGTTGGCGTTCAGCCGCCGTAGGCGGTCGGCTGGAACGACGGGTTGGGCGTCACTTGCCAACGCGCACTGGCTTCACTGCCGCTTCCCACAGCGAGCCAGCCTTACGCTACGACCTCGACGTATTCCACCGTGCTTGACGCAGCGGGAATGGGAAGGCCGTCTTCGCGCAGGCCTTCGACATGGAAGGAAATAGCTTCGCGGATCTCGGCTTCGACTTCGGCTACGGTTGCGCCCGTGGCGACACAGCCCGGAAGATCGGGCACGTAGGCCGAGTAGTTGCCTTCGGCCTTTTCGATGACGATGGCGTACCGCATTGAACCTCCTACTTCAGACCTGCTTGCTTCAGGATGCTGTTGAGCGTTCCAGGTGCAAGGCTGTCGCTCGGCTTGCCTGGGATGGTCACGCGGCCAAACTTGCTCGCATGCTTGAATTGGCGATGACTACCTCGGGTTGCGACCAGATACCAGCCGTCAGCCTGAACCAGCCGCAGAACTTCGCTGACCTTCATGGAGCAAGAATATCAGGGCAGGCAGGTTCGGCATGCGCGTGGCGGCAAGTCTTGATCGTAACGCCCAACTACTAGTTTATGCAGCACGCACTGCTGCTTAACTCGGTGAGCTGCCGCTTAACCAAGCCCAAGCTGCGAACGCCAAGCTGTTGATCAGCCATGTAATTTCGACGCTTGACTGTTGTTTTATACAGTATTAAATTCATGTCGAAACCGGCATCCATGGTTCACAGTCTGCCAGCCACGTGACGCCGGTGCAACGGTGGTTTTCGCGTCACCCAGCGAGGCCAGTCATGTCGAGTTCGGCCATCGACCGGAACCAGCATCGAGGGGCGCAGCGGCCACCTCCCGCTGGTCGTTTGCCGCCGCTGCGTGCAGTGCGGCTGCTGGGTCAACGGCACGAGCGCTCTCGCCGCCAAATCCACCGGTCATATGCGCCGGTACGATGAGTCCATCGGCATGGAACTGCCCTTGCGATCTACTGCTCGCACGGCGGCGTAGTTCGCCACAATGCAGCTTTCTGAACTCCGAGTCCCATCACCTCATGAAAAGCATCTTCATCCTTGTCGGTGCACTGCTGCTGTCGGCCTGCGATCGGGTCGCCGAGGCGGTCGATGCGGGCAACAAGATGAACGCGGCCCTGCAAAAGTGCGTCGATCACATGAAGGCGCAAAACGGCGACACCGGCATCCCCGAGTGCAACGCGATGGACTGGCAAGCGGCCTATCTGAAGGCCAAGGACAGTGTCAGGGAGCCCAGCGCCACGCTGGATGCGATCGATCAGAAGTCGGTGCAGCTGAGGCAGGAGGCTGCGGGCTTGATGCAAAGCACAGGCAAGTAGCCCGATCACCGCACCACGGCAATCTGCTCGCGCACTCCGCCCTTGAAGGTGTACAGCGTCAGCGCGCCGTTCTTGATGTCGCCCTTGGCGTCGAACGAGATCGTGCCGGTCACGCCTTTGTAGCCGTCGGTCTGGGCCAGCACCGGCAGGTACTTGGCGGGGTCGGCTGAACCGGCTTTGACCATTGCGGCGACCATCACGTTGACCGAGTCGTAGACGTAGGGCGCATAAAGCTGCACCGCCACGTTGAACTTCTTCTTGAAGGCAACGCGAAAGTCGTCCATCGCCTTCTTCTGCTCGCCCTCGACGCCACCCGCCTCGGCACACACCACCTGACCGTCGCCCATCGCGCCGGCCGACAGGCTGGACAAGGCGGCGGTGCACAGGCCGTCGCCGCCCATGAAGGTGGCGGCGATGCCCAGCTGCTTCATCTGGCGCAGCATCGGCCCGGCCACCGAATCCATGCCGCCGTAGAACACCACATCGGGCTTGCCTCCTTTGATGGCGGTGAGGATGGAGGTGAAATCGGTGGCCTTGCTGGTGGTGAACTGGCGGCCGGTGACCTTGCCGCCGCTGCCTGCCACGCCCTTCTCGAACTCTTGCGCCACACCCTGGCCGTAGGCGGTGCGGTCATCGATGACGGCGATCGATTTGCCCTTCAAGGTCTGTGACGCATAGCGGCCCAGCGTGCCGCCGAGGTGCACGTCGTCGGCCACCACACGGAAGGTGGTCTTGTAGCCCTGGCGGGTGAGCTTGGGGTTGGTCGACGACGGCGAGATTTGCGGGATGCCGGCGTTGCTGTAGATCTTCGAGGCAGGGATCGAGGTGCCCGAATTCAGGTGCCCGATGACGCCGTTGACGTTGGAGTCGACCAGCTTCTGCGCCACTGCGGTGCCCTGCTTCGGGTCGGAGGCATCGTCTTCGGCCAGCAGCTCGAACTTCGCCTTCTTGCCGCCGATCACCACGCCCTTGGCGTTCAATTCGTCGATGGCCATCTTGGCGCCAAGTTCATTGTCCCGGCCCAGGTGCGCATCGGGGCCGCTGATAGGCCCGACGTGGCCGATCTTCACGATCAGCTCCTGCGCGCTGACCGATCCAGCGACCAGGGCCAGCACGGCCGCAAGCATGGGCGGGTTCAGTCGGATGCGCATGGGATAGTTTCCAAAGACAAGTTGAAGGTGCTGGACGGTGGGTTGGGCATCACTCGACATCGCTGCGTGGCGCATCCGCGCGCAGCCGGATCATTTCGCGCGACACCGCCAGCGCCACCATGTCGCGCAAGGCCTGGGCCACCTCGTCGCGCGCCTGCTGTGCCAGCGTGTCGGCGAGGCGATCGAGCAGTGGCTGCAGGGCCACGCGCAACTGGTGGTCCAGCACCGAATCGACCTGCTGCTGCAGGTTGGCGAGGATGCGCTGCATGAGCGCCGCTTCGTCGATGGCAGCAGAAGGCGGCGGCACGTCGGCCGGCAGCGCGGGCGGTGGTTCTTC
>JAKFUQ010000137.1 GCA_021732645.1 Rhizobacter sp.
TTGACGGTGCATTCCATCGCTGACCTTTTCCACCCTGTGAGGCCCTGCGACGCAGGGTCATGTTGCACTGCAGCATCGTTATGGCTACATTGCATCCATTGTCACGGAACTGCGGAACGGCTCTTGCAATGGTTCGGTTGTCTCCTCCACCACCCCCGGTGGATTCAGCCCAAGGCAGCGATGCCTTGGGCTTTTTTTCGGCCACTATCAGAACGTGTGGGCGAAACCCAGCGAGTACTCGCTCTTGCGCGCATAGGTTTCCTTGAAGTCGCCACCGCGCTCGGTGAATGCCACGTAGACCCAGGTGCGTTTCGACAAGGCGTACTCCGCCGTGACCCCGTACTTGCTCTGATCGAATTCGCCACCGGTCAGGCTGTCGATGGTGGAGCCGGTGTACTGGGTCTTGAACAAGAACTTGCCGTAGGGCACCGACAGGCCCAGGTTCCACGCCTGGTGGTCCAGGCCTCGCACGAACGGGGTCACCGTGGTGGTCGCTGTGTTGGAGTTGACCACCGTGACGGTGGGCGCGAACTGACTGCCTGCGTCGTCGGTGGTCTGGTAGGCCGCGTGCACCTTGGCGATGCCGAAATCGCAGCTGCCGCCCAGCGTGAACGTCTCGTTGTAAGCCCCATGGGCCGAACCGCCGCTCAGCTCTTCATAGGTCAGCCCCCCTTCGAGGGGGCCGACGGCGTAGGTGATGCCGAGCCCGCGGTACTCGGCCGCCTTGTTCACGCTCGACCGCGTCACCCCGGCAGCCGGGGTGGTGACGGCGGGCGTCGACCGTATGCGCTCGCCCAGCGCGACGATGGCGCTCACCCGGATGCCCCCAAAGACGGGCGACCGGTAGGCAACAGCGTTGTCGACACGGGTGCCGAAATTCTGGAACAGCGGGCGCAGAGACTGCGTGCTGGTGGCGCCCAGGTTCTCGACGATGCTGATTTCGCGTTCACCCGCGACGCTGTTGAATCGGCTGTTGTTTTCCCGGGTCAGGGTTTCAACACGACCGAGGCGAACCTCACCGTAGCTTGAATGGCTCAGGCCGGCCCAGGCCTGGCGGTTGAAGAACGAGTTGGCGGGGGACGGGTTCAAGGTGGTGCTGTTGCCGGCCACGCCGGTGTCGGGCGAGAGGGCCGCTTCCAGCTGGAAGTTGGCCTTCAAACCGTCGCCCAGGTCTTCCTGACCCCGAAAGCCGAGGCGTGAGCCGCCTTTGCCGACGCCACTCGCATCGCGCAGCGCCACCACGCTCTTGCCGAGCTTCCCACCGGTCGACGCCGCCGCCGCTTTGCCGGGGTCTTGGAGGGTGATGGTTTGGTCGATGCGGCCGTAGACCGTGACCGACGACTGGGCGAGCGCGGCGCTGGTGAGGGCGCCCAGGGTCGCGAAGGCGACCAGTGACTTGTTCATGGCGTTGATTCCTTGAGTGCGAAGCAGGTGACGTGGGATGGTTGTTCCGACGCGCCTGACGCCACGTCGACACTCACTTTGCCGCCGCACCACTGCCACACCAACCAAGGTTTTCGCATGAGCAAATGCGCAGAGCACCGAAGCCTCTGGGCCGCCCAAAAAAGAAACCGCCCGAAGGCGGTTTCTTGGACATCGGCTTGCGCCGGACGGCGTATCAGAAGGTGTGGTTGACACCCACCAGGTACTCGCCCTTGCGCGCAAAGGTTTCGTCGTCGTCGCCACTGCGTTGGGTCACCACCGCGTAGATGGAGGTGCGCTTGGACAGCAAGTAGGCGATCGACACGCCGTACTTTTCCTGGTCCAGATCCGGCAACGCACCCAGGCGATCCACCGTCGATTGGGTGAACTGAGCCTTCAGCAGCCACTGCTTGCCGAGCGGCACACGCACGCCGATGTTGTAGGCGTCCACATCGATGCCCTTGACAAACGGGGTGACGGTGGTGACGGTGGAAGGGATTGAGCTGTCGACCACCGTGGTGGTGGTGGCAGAGGCGAGCTGCCCGCCAAAATCCTTGGTGTTCTGATATGCAGCAAACAGCTTGGCAATGCCGAAGTCGTAATTGCCGCCGATGGTGATCACTTTGTTGTAGTTGCCTGACACGACACCGCCGTTGAGCTGTTCGTAGGTCAGCGCCGCCATGATCGGGCCGTTCTTGAAGGTCAAGCCCAAGCCCTGGTACTCAGAGGCTTCGGTCCGCACGGCGGTCGTGGTGGTGACAGTGCCTGCCGTGGTGACGGTGCTAGCGGTGGAGCCGATGTCTTCGGCCAGCCCGACGCTCACGGAAACCTCGAAGCCACCCAAGCTCGGCGAGCGGTAGTTCACGCCGTTGTCGACACGAGAGCCGAAGTTCTGGAACAGCGGGCGCGCGCTGGTGATGTTCTCAACGACGCTGAACTCACGTTCGTTGGTCGCGTCGATGAAGTACCGGATGTCGCGGCTTTGCGTGTTGAGCCGCCCCAGGCGCACCGTGCCCAGAGACTTGCTTTCCAGCCCGACCCACGCCTCCCGATTGAAGAACACATTGTTGGAGCCTTGGAGCGTCGTGCGTCCGCCCGCACCGCCTGTGTCGGGGCTGACACCCAGTTCCAGCCGGAAGATGGCCTTGAGGCCGTCGCCCAGGTCTTCGACGCCACGAAACCCCAGCCGCGACGAGCCGAGGCCGCCGGTGCCACCGTCATCGACCCGGACGACTCCCTTGCCCGGTCGACCACCGGCGACCGACGCCAATCGGCCCGGGTCCTGGTACTTCACGTTCTGGTCGATCAGGCCATAGATCGTGACCGATGACTGTGCAGAGGCGGCGCCGACGAAGGCGCCGAGAACCGCAAGGGCGAGTAGCGATTTGTTCATGTGGGTTTCTTCTTGAAGGTGAAAAAATGAGCGCTGGGGACAGTCCCGGCGTGGAGTTCATGAGACCAAAGGAACGTGAAAGTCCGGCGACGGGGTGGCTTCCTTACAACACCCCACCACCGTGCAACCTGCGGTGTCGCTCGGGTTGTCGATATGGCTATTTCGGGCCATGGGCGCATGGTGCGGGGCGTTTGTGACAGGTTGAAGTCAGTGTTCCGCCGTCACCACAGGGTGTGCGT
>JAKFUQ010000195.1 GCA_021732645.1 Rhizobacter sp.
GACTACGCTTGGACGGCGACGAATTCATGGGTGACGGGTAGGGCGGGATGGTTCGGTCAGGACTCGGGCGTGCTCTTGTTCAGCAACTCGGTCGCATTGGCGATCAGCTTGTCGGCAATGGCACCGGCATCGACCTTGAATTCGCCGTTGTCGATGGCTTGCGAAATGCGGTCGACCTTGGCACTGTCGAACTCGACAGCACTGGTCGAACCCGACCGCAGACTGGCTGCCGTGCTCGACAACGCCACCTGTGCGCTGGCCTCGGTCGATGCGGTTGCCGCCTCGCCGCTGGGACGTGCGGCTGCCGGGGTCGAGACAGGTCCTGTCCCGGCGCCGGACACGGGCAGTGCTGGTGAGTTGTTGGATGTGCTTCCGATGGTCATGAAAGTCTCCCGACGGGCGGCGGAGTGGCAATGGGTTTCAACATGATCGGTGTATCGGCCGCCCCAGCGTGGACTTTAGGTCTTTTTGAGTGCCCGAAACCATCACTCGCCCCCACCGTGACGTCGTGCACCCGCCGACTCACAGCGACAACTCCACCACACGTGTGCCCACCGGCGTTCCGGTGACGATTTGACCGCCATCGGTGCGCACCCGGGCGGTCTGGCCTTCGATGCCGGGCGTCAATGCCTGTCCGCTGCCCGCGACGCTGAAGCCCGGCCCGCTCGCACGCACCTTCACCGAATCGCCGGCGGCAAACCACAGGCGGGGTTTCAGATCGGTTTGTCGCAGGCCCCGGCCCGCGACCAGCGGACGTGTCAGCATGCGGCCGACGGCGAGTGATGCATCGGTCACCACGCTGGCGTTGTCCTCGGCGAAATCGACCTCAGCGCGACGCAGATCGTCCTCACGCAGGGTGGCACCGGCGGGAAGGGGGTTTGCCGCGACCAGCGCTTGGCCGAAGACACGCACGGTGATGGGAAGGTAGACGTTCCATGGCTTCGCGCCCAGTGCGCAGCGCAGTCCGATGCGCGCCTTCCCCCACAGCCGCACGCCCGGCGGCAAGTACGGTTCAATGCGCTGACACGGTGCGAGCCGCAGCCGCGAGTCCAGTGCGCCGACCTGCACCTCGAAGCGCAGCGGCGGCTCCGCGGTGGCTTGCGTCTGCGTCGGAACGGCTGCTGCATGAGCCTGCGCCGATGAGCTCTGCCGTGTGGCGTGCAGTGCCAGCTCACGCACCTGTTCCACCAGCGCGGCATCGACCGCCACATCGGCCGATTCCTGGGCGGTGCTGGCCAGGGGCAGGCCCAGCGCCAGCAGGCTGGTGATCAGCAGGCCGCCGCAGCGAGGCGGGCGCACAGGAGGGGTGGTGCGACGGAATTTCATGCCTGCACTCTAGACACGACCCGATGCACTGCAGGCTGCGAATTGACGGTGAATCCCGCACCTGTTCCCGCTTATGTTGGCGTCGCGGCCTTCGGACAATGACCGAACGGCCAGCCTTCGGGAGTGATCCATGCTGAACAACCTCACCAGTTCCATCGACTTCCAAGGTCAGGCCTTGAGCCTGCGGGCAGAGCGCCAGCGCCTGATTGCCAGCAACATCGCCAACGCCGACACGCCGGGCTATGTGTCACGCGACATCAATTTTGCGCAAGCACTGCGCGATGCCACCGGGGGTTCGGCCCTGCGCGTTGGCACGGTGGGCCGGCTCGACACCACACGAACCGGTCACCTCGCCGGTAATGGCGCATCGCCAAGCAGCGCGAACCTGCTGTATGCGACCCCGAGCCAGACCAGTCTGGACAACAACACCGTCGACATGGACCGCGAGCGCGCCAGCTTCGCCGACAACGCGGTGAAGTTCGAAGCCACGCTGCGCTTCATCAACGGCAGCGTGAGCACGATGCTCGCCGCCATCAGGGGGCAATGACCATGAGCATGCTGAACATCTTCAATGTGGCGGGCAGCGCCACCAGTGCGCAGAGCCAGCGCTTGAACATCGTCGCATCGAACCTGGCCAACGCCGACACGGTGGCCGGCCCCGACGGCAGCGCCTACAAGGCACGGCAGATCACCTTCCAGGCCCAGTTGCTGGGCACCGCCGGTGGCAACGCCGGCGCCGCAGGGGTCACGGTGAGCAACATCTCCGAGGACCAGACGCCAGGCCGTCGCGTGCTCGACCCGAAGCATCCCAGCGCGGACGCCGATGGCTACGTGACGTACAGCAACGTCAATGCCATCGAGGAGGTGGTCAACATGATCTCGGCCTCGCGGTCCTACCAGAACAACGTCGAGGTGATGAACACCGCGAAGACGCTGCTGCTCAAGACCTTGCAGATGGGCAACTGAGCTTCGATCCTCACCAGGGACATGCCATGAACGTCGATTTCTCGACCCTCAACACGCCGACCACCAAGACGGCTTCCGGCGCAAACTCGTCGGGCGCAGCAGTGGCCGATGATCCCGGATCACAAGACCGATTCCTGAAACTGCTGATCACCCAGATCCAGAATCAGGACCCGCTCAGCCCGCTGGACAACGCGCAGGTCACCTCGCAGATTGCGCAGATCAACACCGTCAGCGGCATCGAGAAGCTCAACACCACCGTGCAGGGCCTGGCGGGTCAGTTCACCCAGCTGCAGGCGCTGCAGAGTGCGTCGCTGGTCGGCCGTGATGTGGTGGTGCCGGGCAATGTGCTCGACATTGCCGACGGCGTTGGGCAGGGCGGCTTCGAGCTGTCGGGACCGGCTGACGCAGTGAAGGTCGATGTGCTGTCACCTGCGGGCCACGTGGTCGACAGCTTCGCACTTGGCGCGCAAGGCACCGGCAGCCACAGCTTCAACTGGTCGGCCGGCACGGCCACCAACGACAGCGGGCTGCGTTTCCGCGTGACCGCCACCAGCGGCAGTGTCAGCAGCACGCCGACCCTGCTGATGCGCGATCGCGTCAATGCGATCAACACCACGGGCAACACCCTGAATCTCGAACTGCAGAACTCGGGCCGCGTGCCCTACAGCAGCGTGCGCGCCTTGAACTGACGTCGACGACTATCCCCCCAACCCCCGTTCCCGGTCTCATCC
>JAKFUQ010000065.1 GCA_021732645.1 Rhizobacter sp.
AGTGCGGCCTGGTGCAGCACGACATCCACGCCGGCGCAGGCGGCATGGCAGTCGGGCAACTGGCGGATGTCGCCGCGGATGAAGTGAAAGCGGGCCCATCGCTCGGTGCCGACCAGCGCTTGAACCTCATCGAGGTTGCGCTGGTGGCCGGTGGCGAAGTTGTCCAGTCCGACCACGCGCTGATCCAGCATCAGCAAGGTCTGCAGCAGGTTCGAACCAATGAAACCGGCAACGCCGGTCACCAGCCAGGTCTTCGGTGTTGCCCGCAGCGTGGATTGCAAGGCCTGGTAGGGCATCACAGTCTCCAAAGATCGTGCCCAGCCTGCGCCACCGTGGCGGGGTCGTAGACCGACTTCACGTCGGAGAACACCCCGCCGGGCTTGAGCTTGCCCATCAGCGTGGCCACACCCATTTGCTTGTACGGCTGGTGCGCCACGGCAGCGATGATCGCCGAAGCCTGCGGCAGTTGTTCCCATGCGGTCAGGCCGATGCCGTACTCGTGCTGGCACTCCTCGCTGTCAGCCAGCGGGTCGTGCACATGCACTTTGACGCCGTACGACTGCAACTCGCGGATCACATCGATGACCTTGCTGTTGCGCAGATCGGGGCAGTCTTCCTTGAAGGTCATGCCCAGCACGATGATGTCGGCATCGCGGACCGGCTGACCGACAGCGATCATCCGCTTGATGGTCTGCTCGGCAACATGCTTGCCCATGCTGTCGTTGATGCGCCGACCGGCCAGGATGACCTGCGGCTGGTAGCCCAGCATCTCGGCCTTGTGCGTCAGGTAGTACGGGTCGACGCCGATGCAATGGCCGCCGACCAGGCCCGGTCGGAAGGGCAAGAAGTTCCACTTCGTACCAGCGGCCTCCAGCACTTCGAGCGTGTCGATGTCCATGCGGTTGAAGATCAGCGACAGCTCGTTCATCAGCGCGATGTTCAGGTCGCGCTGGGTGTTCTCGATCACCTTGGCGGCTTCGGCCACGCGGATGCTGCTGGCCGCGTAGACGCCGGCATCGATGATGTCGCCGTAGAGCTTTTTCACCACCGCCAGCGTTTCGGGGGTGTCACCCGACACCAGCTTGACGATCTTGGTCAAGGTGCGCAGCTTGTCACCCGGGTTGATGCGTTCGGGCGAGTAGCCGATGTGGAAGTCCTGCTTCCATTTCAGGCCCGAAAACTTCTCCAGCACCGGCACGCAGATCTCTTCGGTGGCGCCGGGGTAGACCGTGGATTCATAGACGACGATGGCACCGCGCTTCATGTGGCGGCCCACGGTCTCCGAACTGCTGACGAGAGGGCTGAAGTCGGGACGGCGCGCGTCGTCGATCGGGGTGGGCACGGCCACCACGATGAAGTCGGCGTCCTTCAAGGCCGCGCCGTCGGTGGTGCAACTCAGCTGCGAGGCTTCGCGCAACTGCGCTGATGACACCTCACCGGTCGGGTCCTCGAACCGACGGTAGGCGTCGACCTTGCGCTGCGACAGGTCGAAGCCGATGGTCGTGTGGCGCTTGCCGAACTCGACCGCCAGTGGCAACCCGACGTAGCCCAGGCCGACGACCGCGATGACGGGAGACTGAAGATTCATGGTTCGAAAGGGCATTCAACACAGACGAATAAGTTTCGCATGGCCAATTTCAGCCGGGGCTGCCTGATTCGTGAGTTGTGTGACGTTCCGGACGCATTTGCTTGCATCTGGTCGTGAGCGTCGGCCTGTGAATGGCGCGATTCATTCCGATTCGCGTCGTGGCCGTCGCAGCCGCGAGAGCAGCGCCTTGCAACGGCCGATCAGTGTCGGTGCGGCACGGCGGCGCGGTTCATCGACCGGTGGTGCAGCGGGTTCGGCCGGGGGACCATCAGGTGGCGTCGACGTGGCAGCTTTGTTGCTGCGGCGGCGTCGCGCCACTGGCGGTGGCGTGGTGTTGACGGGCGCAAGCGCCCCACGTTCGCTGCCCAGGAAGGGTTCGCAATCGTTGTCAGCGGCCGTGCGGTTCAGCGTGGCTTCGATCAGCGCATACACGTCTTGGGCCTTGACCGGGGCACGCACGGGACGCGGTGGCTTGATGGGAGGCGGCGTCGACGCCGACAAGACCCGAGGTTCGGCGATCCCATGGTGTGTCGGTGCGGCGGCCACAACAGCAGGCGGTGCCACCACCGCGGGCGGCTTGGCCGCAGCGACACCGGGCAGCTTCAGCGAGAAATCGTCGAAACCCGGAATGCGCCGACGCAGCGTGACCAGGGCAGGGCGGGCATCTTCGTTCAATGACAGCAGGAAGTTGGCCGGTAACTGCGGGGCATTCAAGGCCTCGACCAGTTCGTTGGTGAATTCGGTCACGCCCTCACGCTGCGGTGGCAGGCGCAGAAACTCCTCGAAGCGGTCGAGCAAGATGATGAAGTGGATGTCGAAACATTCGCCCAGGGCATGCACGTTGTCGATCAGCCGTGCGGGTGCCTCGGGCGCCGCCGTGTCATGAGGCTGTGCGGCCCGCCGGAGACAGGCTTGCAGCGTGGTCAACGGCGTGCCCGACCAGTCGTCGAACAGCACCACCACCTCGCGCTTGCGACGTGCTGCACTGCCGCGTCGCCGTCGGTCGGGGAATGGCACCACCACGCCCGTCTCGCGGGCGGGCACCGGGGCCTGCTGATCGCCCACGCGCCGCTGCAACAAGGGCACCAAGGACGACTGCAGGAAGGCCGACTTGTCCCCCGGCTCGCCGAACAGCAACGACACGCGCGAACTGCGCAGCAGCGCCACCAACAGGCGTGCCTCTTGTGCCTGCGATGCGCCGGCAACACCGCTGTCGGAGGGGGCAGTCATCACAGCTGTAGGTATCACGCTTGCGGTGCAGGGCGATCTGTGACCCCGTGCCCGGCTTGCGTCACAGGTAGAACCTCAGTGCCAGCTCCAGGGTGCGGCTTTGCGGCACGCTGCCGAAAATCGAACTGCGGCTGCCTGAGAACTGCTGCCATTGCGCGATCAGATCGACCCGGTCCCAGTGGTAGCGCGCCTC
>JAKFUQ010000082.1 GCA_021732645.1 Rhizobacter sp.
GTTCTACAGCAAGGATGCGCAAGGAACCGCAAAGGTCACGGCAAAACACCTGCTCGAAGCCTGCCTGCGGATGAAGCCGGACCGCATCTTCCTGGCCGAGGTGCGTGGCGACGAGTGCTTCTCTTTCGTGAGGCTCGCGGCCTCGGGGCACCCGGGCAGCATCACCAGCGTGCACGCGGGCAGCTGCGCGCTCGCGTTCGAGCAGATGTCGCTGATGATCCGTGAGAGTGGTGCCGGCGGCGGGCTGCGGATGAACGAGATCAAGTGGCTGCTTGGCGTCGTGGTCGACGTGATCGTGCAGTTCGACCGCGACGAGCGCGGGCGTTTCATCTCCGAGATCCTCTACGAGCCCCGGCGTCAGCGGCTCGGCCGATGGGATCAACAGGCGGCAGCGGCATGAGCAGCGTTGCGGCCCTGCCCTTCTCGGCCTGGCCCACGGGCCGAAAGGTTGCGGCGAGCGTTTTTGCCGTAGCTGGCTATATCGCCCTGGCCTGCGTGGCCGTGTACCTGGCCGGCGTGCTGTTCCTGGTACTGAACAAGGCGAACCCCAAGCAGGCGCAGTTCGCCAGCATCGTTCACTACTGGGACATGTACGCCGACGATGCCCACCTACGCAAGAAGCTGCAGCTCGCGATCGGCGCCTCGGGGATCGGCCTGCTGATCCTGCTGCCTGTGGGCCTGGTCGCAGCCTCACGGCCGCGCCGCGCACTGCACGGCGACGCGCGATTCGCGAGCCCCGCCGAGGTTGATCGCGCGGGACTTACGGGCGGCGATGGCCGGCCCGCCATCCTGATCGGGCGCCACCGCGGCAGGTTCATCTCGCTGCCCGGCCAGCTCTCGGTGATGCTGTCGGCGCCCACCCGCAGCGGCAAGGGCGTCGGCGTCGTCATCCCGAACCTTCTCAACTGGCCCGACTCGGTCGTGGTCCTCGACATCAAGGGAGAGAACCACGAGATCACGGCCGGCTACCGTGCCAAGCACGGTCAGGAGGTCTATGCCTTCTCGCCCTTCGACGAGGACGCGCGCAGCCATCGGTGGAATCCGCTGACCGCAGTGCGCTCCAGCCCGCTGCACCGCGTCGGTGACCTGCTGAACATCGGTCAGGTGTTCTTCGCGAACGACGGCAGCGGCACCTCGTCGGAGGCCTTCTTCAACGACCAGGCGCGCAACCTGTTTCTGAGTCTGGGCCTTGTCCTCCTGGAAACGCCCGCTCTGCCACGCACGATCGGCGAGATGCTGCGCCAGTCGTCGGGCAAGGGCCGGTCGCTGAAGGACCACCTGAGCGGCCTGATCACCCAGCGCCGCGATGACGGCAATCCACTCTCCGACGAATGCACCGACGCCCTGCAACGCCTGCTGTCGAATTCGGAAAACACGCTGTCCAGCGTGGTCGCCACCTTCAACGCGCCGCTGACGATCTTCGCGGATGCGGTGGTCGATGCCGCCACCAGTGCCGACGACTTCCAGCTGGAGGACGTTCGGCGCCGTCGCATGTCGGTCTACGTCTGCATCCCGCCGAACCGGCTGGCCAACGCACGGCCGCTGCTGAACCTTTTCTTCTCGCAGCTCGTCAGCCTCAACACGCAGCACCTGCCCGAGCAGGACTCGAGGCTGAAGCTGCAGTGCTTGCTGGTCAACGACGAGTTCACCGCGATGGGCCGTGTCGGCGTCATCACCAGCGCCGCGGCCTTCCTCGCGGGCTACAACCTGCGCCTGCTGACCGTGGTGCAGGCGATGTCGCAGCTGGACGCCGTATATGGCGACAAGGAAGCCCGCACCTTCGCCACCAACCATGGCCTGCAGATCCTCTACGCGCCGCGCGAGCAACGCGATGCCGACGAGTACAGCGCGATGCTCGGCCACTTCACCGAGCGCGCAACCTCGCGCGGGCGCAGCCGCTCCTTCAGCCAGCATGGTCACAGTTCGGTCAGCCAGAACGAAAGCGAACAGCGCCGCGCGCTGCTATTGCCCCAGGAATTCAAGGAGCTGGGCAGCGAGCGCCTGGTGGTGATCTTCGAGAACTGCAAACCGATCCTGGGCGAGAAGATCCGCTACTACCGCGACAAGGCCTTCACCTCGCGGCTGCTGAAGGCACCGGCCGTGCCACGCATGAACATGGATCTGCACCTGGCGCGGGTGCAGCAGCGCTGGCGCTACGCCGATGACGAACTGCCGCCCGGGCAGACCTTGAGCCTGGAGGCGCTGGCGCACGACCACACCCTCCTGCCGGATTCATTCGAAGGTGCTCCGGACCAGGTGGCCGACGCGTTGCTTGCCTTCTTCGACAAGGGCGCGCCGGGCATACCGGGGTTGGCGGCAGCAGGCGGATCGATCGAGCCTGTCGCCAACGAAGACGGCGTGTTGCTCGCCGAGAGCGACCCGGCGGTGACGGAGCTCGACCTGGCGGCACTCGACACGGACATCGAGTCTGCACCGGTCAGCGAGCCCGTCGCACCAGACGCCCACAGTTTGACTTGAGACCGCTGGAGACCTGCCATGCGCCACGCCACCCCTCTGATTCCCTGGCTGCTCGTGCTGGCATCGTGCAGCTCGCCGCCGAAGCCGCCGACCGTCGACGAATCGCAGAAGCGACCGGCGAACTCCCAGATGGCCGTCGAGCTGCAGGTCTGCAAAAACGATCTGCAGAACACGCGCCTGCTGGCCACCGAATCGGGGCGCCTGGCAGAGGCCACCACGGCCACCCTGGCGAACATGGCGGCACGCCAGCAGCTTCTGGCCGCCATGCAGGGGCCGGTCATCCAGCAGCCCCGCCCTAACAGCGTCTACAGCGTGCGCTTCGAGTTCGGCAGCACCCGCGTCGTCATGCCGGCCGAGCTGTCGTCAGCGCTGATCGAGGATGCCAAGACGGCACCACTGGTGATGCTGCGCGGGCGCACCGACGGCAACAGCGATACGCTGGTCGAGAGCCGCATCGCCCGGGATCGGGCGGCTGCCGTGCGCGACTACCTTGTGGCCGCAGGTGTGGACCCGGCGCGCATGCGCGCCACCTA
>JAKFUQ010000121.1 GCA_021732645.1 Rhizobacter sp.
AGGTCCTGAAGGCCGACTTCAACAGCTACGGCTCGCGGCGCGGCCACCACGACGTGATGGTGCGCGGCACCTTTGCCAATGTGCGCATCAAGAACCTGATGATCCCGGCCGGTGCCGACGGCTCGCGCGAGGAAGGCGGCGTCACTTTGTACCAACCAACAGGCGACAAACTGTTCATCTACGACGCGGCGATGAAATACATGGCCGCCGGCACGCCGACGGTGATCTTCGCCGGCGAGGAATACGGCACCGGCTCCTCGCGCGACTGGGCGGCCAAGGGCACCGCGCTGCTGGGCATCAAGGCGGTGATCGCGCGCAGCTTCGAGCGCATCCACCGCAGCAACCTGGTCGGCATGGGCGTGCTGCCGCTGCAGTTCAAGGGCAGCGACAGCTGGCAAACGCTGGGCATCACCGGCCGCGAAACCTTCGACATCGAGCTCGCCGCGAACATCCAGCCGCAGCAGGACGCGACGCTGGTGATCACCTCGGCCGATGGCAAGAAAAAGCGCGTGCCGCTGACGTTGCGCATCGACACGCCGATCGAGGTCGACTACTACCAGCACGGCGGCATCCTGCCCTTCGTGCTGCGGCAGTTGCTGGCGGCTTGACAGGGGTGTCACAGGCCGTGCAGGAACGCCTCAACCTCGATGCCGGCTTGCTTGAGGATCGCCCTCAGAGTTCCCTCGGGCATGTCGCCGGGGTGATTGGGGATGGTCGTGTATCGGTTCAGTGCCGGGTTGAACCATATCTCGTGAGAGCCAGCGGCTTGGCGATGAAACTCCAACCCCAGCGCCTTCAGCCGCTTGACGATCTCGCGGTACCTGAAGCCCGCCAGCGCGCCCATCAGGTCGCGATGATCAGCGGGTAATCGAAAGCCTCCACGACTGGCAACAGGTCAGTCCCGGCGTCACCGGACCGGGCCTCGATCAGCTTTTTGGCCACATCGCGGGCGATCTCGATTGTCTCCTGGACAGTTCTTCCCTGAGCCACCAAGCCTTGCACCTCATCGCTGGTGGCGAGGTACACACCCTCAGGCAGTTTCTCAATGTGCAACTGGATCATGTGTTCCATGGCGTGGATTCCTGGACGGCTGCTGAGTGTAAATCGTGGCGTTTGTGCCTGACGCTCATCGGAACACGCTTTTCCAAGCCTCGGGGTCGAACCCCACCAGCACGCCGCCCGGGTGCTCGACCACCGGGCGCTTGATCACGCTGGGCTGCGCCAGCATCAACGCGCGAGCGCTGGCCGCATCGGTCACAGCGGCCTGCTGTGCTGCGTCCAGCTTGCGCCAAGTGGTGCCCTTGCGGTTCAGCAAGGCCTCCCAGCCAAGCGACTGTATCCACGCGTCGAGCTGTGGCAGCGGCACGCCCTGCTTTTTGTAGTCGTGGAAAGTGCAGGCCACGCCCTGGTCGTGCAGCCAGGCGCGCGCCTTCTTCACGGTGTCGCAATTCGGAATGCCGTAAACGGTGATGGTCATGGTGTTGCTCAAGGAAACGAAGGCCCAGACCCTACACTGCCACGCCCCGATGCCCTTACATGTCGATACCCCGAACACCGCCCATGGTTCCCCGCTCTGACCATTCCACCCTGCTCGGCCACGGCATCTGGGTGATCGACACCGGCTACCAGCGGCCGATGTTCGATGCGGCCTACCTGGTGGTCGAGCAAGGGCGTGCGGCCTTCATCGACACCGGCACCAGCCTGGCGGTACCGCGGCTGCTGGCGGCGCTGGAGGCAGCCGGTGTGGCGCACGACGCGGTGGACTGGGTGATCCCCACCCATGTGCATCTGGACCACGCTGGCGGTGCCGGTACGCTGATGGCGGCATTGCCCGCTGCCAAGTTGCTGGTGCATCCACGGGGGGCGCGGCACCTGATCAACCCGACGGTGCTGCTGGGCAGTGCGCGGGCGGTGTACGGCGACGAGGCCGTGCGGCGCGCCTACGGCACGGTGGTGCCGGTAGATGCCAGCCGCGTCGTCGAAAGCGCCGACGGCATGGTGATCGGGCTGGCTGGCCGGCCGCTGACGCTATTCGACACGCCGGGCCACGCCCGCCACCACCACTGCATATGGGACGAACGCAGCCTGGGCTTCTTCACCGGCGACACCTTCGGCCTGTCGTACCGTGAGTTCGACACGCCACAGAGCGCGTGGCTGCTGCCGACGACGACACCGACGCAGTTCGACCCCGCCGCGCTGCGCACATCGATCGAGCGGATGCTGGCGCGGCAGCCGCAGCGCATGTACCTGACGCACTACGGCTGCATCAGCAACGTCGCGGCGCTGGGCCGCGACCTGCTGGCTCAGCTCGATGCGGTGGTGGCGTTGGGTGAGCGCGTCCGTCTGCAGGTCCTGGAGACGACGGAGCGTCATGCAGCATTGAAGGCAGGACTGACCGCGCTGTACCTGCAGCGGCTGCAGGGCTTGGGCAGCACGCTGCCGCGCGAGCGCACGCTCGACTTGCTGGCCATGGACATCGAGCTCAACGCCCAGGGCATGGCGGGCTGGCTGGACGCGGCATCGATCGCAAAGCCGTAGCGACTGTCGGCGGCACTGCCCATCGAATGCATGTGATCAGGCCAGGCGCTGCGCCACTGACGCGTAGAGCGGAATGCCGACGAGGATGTTGAACGGGAACGTGAGCCCCAGCGACATGCCGAAGTAGAGCGACGGGTTGGCCTCCGGGATCGCCACGCGCACGACGGCTGGCACAGCGATGTACGACGCGCTGGCGGCCAGCACCATCAGCAGCGTGGCGTTGCCGACCGACAGACCGACGACCGCTGCCAGCGCGAAGGCGAGCGCCGCATGCACCAGCGGCCCACCCAGCGCATAGGCCAGCAGCCACGGCGAGCGGCCCTTCAAGGCCCCGAAATTGCGCGACGCGATGAGCCCCATGTCGAGCAGGAAGAAAGCGAGCATGCCCTTGAACAGGTCGCCAGAGAAGGGCTGCATCGCCTTCTGGCCCGCCTCGCCGGTGACGAGGCCGACCACCATCGCAC
>JAKFUQ010000263.1 GCA_021732645.1 Rhizobacter sp.
ATTGCAACTGCGCCCACAAGGCTTTGCGTCCTTCATGGTCGTCGAGGATTTTTTTCTTCACGTGATCCAGACCAACCCGGCTGACGTAATGCACGGTGCGTTCCAGGTACCAGCCTTCCTGGCGGTACAGCTCGCAGAACGCGCCGGTGTACTCCAGCACCTCGGCGGCCGTCTTCACCTTGACGAAGAAGTGCGCGACCTCGGTCTTGATGCCGCCGTTGCCGGCGATGTACATCTCCCAGCCTGAATCCACGCCGATCACGCCGACATCCTTGATGCCCGCCTCGGCGCAGTTGCGCGGGCAGCCGCTCACCGCGAACTTGACCTTGTGCGGCGCGTACATGCGCCACATCGCACGCTCCAGGTCTTTGCCCATCTGCGTGCTGTCCTGGGTGCCCATGCGGCACCACTCGCTGCCGACGCAGGTCTTCACCGTGCGCAGCGCCTTCGCGTAGGCGTGGCCCGAGGGCATGCCGATGTCCTTCCAGACATTGACCAGGTCTTCCTTCTTCACCCCCAGCAGGTCGATGCGCTGACCGCCGGTGACCTTGACGGTGGGGATCTTGTACTTGTCGACTGCGTCGGCAATGCGGCGCAACTCATCCGCGGTGGTTTCGCCGCCCCACATGCGCGGGATGACCGAATACGTGCCGTCCTTCTGGATGTTGGCGTGGCTGCGCTCGTTGATGTAGCGGCTTTGCGGGTCGTCTTTCGACTCTTTCGGCCAGGTGCTGATGAGGTAGTAGTTGATCGTCGGGCGGCATGACGAGCAGCCGTTGGGCGTGCGCCAACCCAGGTGCTCGTAGACGCTGGCGATGGTGAGCAGCTTGTCGTTGCGGATCGCGTCGCGTGCTTCCTGGTGGCTGGCGTCGGTGCAGCCGCACATGGCTTTCTTGGTCGGCGCTTTCGAGTAGTCGCCGCCCGCCGTGAACATCAGTAATTGCTCGACCAGGCCGGTGCAGGAGCCGCAGCTCGCACTGGCCTTGGTCTGCTTGCGCACCTCGTCGAGGGTGAACAGGCCGCGCTCCTTGATCGCCTTGCAGATCGTGCCTTTGGTGATGCCGTTGCAGCCGCACACCTCGTCGGCATCGGCCATCGCCGCGGCCTTGCTGTGGCCCTGGTGGCCCACGTCGCCGATGTTCGATTCGCCGAACATCAGCTTGTCGCGGATGTCGGAAATCTTGCGTCCCTCTCGCAGCAGTTTGAAGTACCACGAACCATCGACCGTGTCGCCGTACAGACAGGCGCCGATCAGCTTGTCGCCCTGGATCACCAGCTTCTTGTAGACACCGCCCTTCGGGTCGGACATGACGATTTCTTCGCAGTCGGCGCCACCGGTGAAGTTGCCGGCCGAGAACAGGTCGATGCCGGTGACCTTGAGCTTGGTCGAGGTCTGCGAGCCCAGGTAGCGGCCGATGCCGAACTGCGCCAGGTGCGTGGCGCAGACCTTGCCCTGCTCGAACAGTGGTGCCACCAGACCGTAAACCACACCGCGGTGCGCCGCGCACTCGCCGATGGCGTAGATGCGCGGGTCGGTGATGGTCTGCATGGTGTCGTTGACGACGACACCGCTGCGGTTGTTGTCGCCGCAGTACAGGCCGCAACTGATCGCCAGTTCGGTGTTCGGCCGGATGCCTGCCGCCATCACCACCAGGTCGGCCGGGATTTCCTTGCCGTCCTTGAATTGCACGGCCATCACCCGTCCGCTTTTGCCGCCTTCCTTGTCGCCGATCAGCGCCTGCGTCTGCGCGCCGATGAGGAACTTCAGACCCCGGTCTTCGAGTGATTTCTGCAGCAGCTTGCCCGCCGCATCGTCGAGCTGGCGCTCCATCAGCCACGGCATGATGTGAACGACGCTGACCTGCATGCCGCGCAGCATCAGGCCGTTGGCGGCTTCGAGGCCCAGCAACCCGCCGCCGATCACCACCGCGTGCTGGTACTTGGTGGCCGCGTCGATCATCGCGTTGGTGTCGGCGATGTCGCGGTAGCCGATCACGCCTTCCAAGTCTTTTCCCGGCACCGGCAGCATGAAGGGGTTGGAGCCTGTGGCCATCAGCAGGCGGTCGTACTCGGCTTCGACCTCCACTCCGTCGGCACCCACCGCACGCACCGTGCGCAGCGTGCGATCAATGTGCACCACCTTCTTGCCGGTGTGCAGGGTGATGTGGTTCTCGCGGTACCAATCCAGCGGATTGAGAATGATCTCGGCGATCGTCTGCTCGCCGGCCAGCACCGGGCTCAGCAGGATGCGGTTGTAGTTCGGGTGCGGCTCAGCGCCGAACACCGTGATGTCGTACAGGTCGGGGGCGATCTTCAGCAGCTCCTCGAGCGTGCGAACACCGGCCATCCCGTTGCCCACCATCACGAGCTTCATTTTTTTCATCGCTTAAGCCTCCAGGCGGGGGGTCCCGCACACAGTCTGAATACGGGGTCGGTGCGTCACGCCACATCGCTGGGTGACAATCTGGTCATGAGTTTCGACGTTGAGATCGGGCATGCCAGCGACTGCGGACTGCGCGACATCAACGAAGACTTCGTCGGCGCTCAGCGTGCCGCGGCGCACGAGGCCGATCGCGGTCTGATTGCCGCCATCGCCGACGGCGTGTCGGGCGGTGGCCGTGGCAAAGAAGCGGCGCAAACCACGGTGATGGGGCTGCTCGCCGATTTTTTTGCAACACCGGCCACCTGGGAAACGACCACCGCGCTCGACCGCCTGATCGGCGCTCAGAACGCGTGGCTGGTGTCGCAGAACCGGCAGCGCCCGGGCCGCGACGAAGCCACCCAAGGCGACGATGCAGCGAGCACCGCGGCGTTGACGACACTGACCGCGCTGGTGCTGCAAGGCCAGAGCTACACCGTCGCGCATGTGGGCGACACGCGGGTGTGGCGGCTGAGCGGTGGCGAGCTGCAGTTGCTCACGCAAGACCATGCCTACCCGCACCCTGACTTGCGCAGCCGGCTGACCCGCGCCGTCGGGCTGGA
>JAKFUQ010000147.1 GCA_021732645.1 Rhizobacter sp.
GCAACCACCCTGGGCGCGACCCTGTGGTGGGCCGTGCGCAGCGAAGCGGGCAGCGCCTGGCTGTTGTCGCGGCTCCCCGGCATTGAGGTCACCGCACCGCGCGGTGTGCTGCTTGGCGATTTCGAAACCGAGCGCGTGGTGGTGCAGCTCTCCGGCAGCGATCAGATCGTGCTCACTGGTCTGGGCTGGCGTGGTTTGCACCTGGCCCGCAGCCCGGCGCCGGGCCTGTGGGGGCGGGTGGCGCTGGCAGAGCTGCACGCCACCCGCATCGATGTGCTGCTGTCCCCAAGCGATGGCCCGCAGACCGCGCCCTGGGCCGGGCCGAGTCGCCTGCATCTGCCTGTGCAGTTGGACATCGAGGCGTTGCAAGTCGGGGCCTTGTATCTCAGTGCGTTGGGTGACAACCCGCTGCGTGACCTTCAAGCCCGTGTGCAGCTGGGCACGGCCGACGGCGAAGCGCACCGCATCGACGCGCTGAGCGCCACGTGGGATCGGCTGCAAGCACGCGGCACCGCGCGCATCGCCACGCGCGCGCCTTTTGCGGTCGACGTGAAGCTGGATGTGTTGCAGGTGCAGGCCGTACCGACAGCGCTCAGCGCCTGGCAGGCGGCGCTCACACTGATCGGTCCGCTGAATGCACCCACCTTGAACGCCAGCGTGCAGTCGCCGGCCACCGCCACGCACCCGGCGCAATCGCTGACGGCACAAGCCGGTTTACGGCCCTTTGCGGCCTGGCCGTTGGCCGACCTGCAAGCCCAGACCCGTGCACTCGACCTGTCGGCACTCAGCCACGCGGCTCCGGTCACTGCCTTGACCGGTCAGGTGACGCTGCAAAGCACCGCCATCGACCAGCCCGTCGCCGCGCACATCATGCTGAGCAACGAGGCGGCGGGGCGCTGGAACGACGGGTACTTGCCGGTGCGCCAGTTGAAGGCCGAACTGCGCGCCCGCACCGACGACCCGAGCACGCTGGAACTCAAGGCCTTCGATGCCGAGCTGGGGTCGAAAGCGCAGGCGGGCGGTCGCTTGTCGGGCAGCGGCCGTTGGCATGCCGATCGCTCGACGCTCGTGGCCACCGTGCAGGCGCTGCAACCGTCGGTGCTGGACGCGCGCGCGCCAGCGATGTCGATCGGCGGGCCGCTGTCGTTGGTCGCCGTGATGCCTGTCGGCGATCTCGGCACGCCCGCAGCGGACGCTGGGCCACAGATCGAGGTGCAGCTCGACCTGACCGGCGCGCTGTCGCCATCGTTCGGCTCCGGCCAGGCAGCCACCGCAGGCAAGACGGTTCGGCTCAAACTCGACGCCACTGCCAGCGGTCAGCACCTCACCTTGCGAGAAGTGCGCACCAGCGCCGGCGGTGCGCAGGCCACGCTGGTCGGAGAGGCCAGCCGCGCCTCGACCAGCGCGCCGTGGCAAGCGAAAGGTCGCGCCACGCTGGTCGACTTCGACCCGCTGCCGTGGTGGCCGGGTCGCACCGACTCGCCCTGGCGGCGCGGCACCCACCGCATCAACGCGACGGCCGATGTCGACCTGTCGCTGCCGCCCGACTTCAGCGCGCCACTGACCGCATGGCGTGGCAACGCTCAGCTCACGCTGTTGAACAGCGTGGTGGCGGGCACACCGATCGTGGGCAACGCAAGCCTGCGCAGCCAGGGCGCTGGCCACGCCAACGCCAGGCTGGTACTGCAAGCGGCCGAGAACCGCCTGCAAGCGCAAGGCCGCTTCGACACCACCGCGCGCCCCGGCACCGCCAGCGGCAGCGCCGACCACTGGAGCGTCAACCTCGATGCCCCGGCGCTGGCCAGCTTCGAGCCACTGTGGCGCCTGCTGCAAGCCCCCGGCGCCAACGCGACATTGGGCGGCGCGCTTAGCGCATCGGCCACGGTCGATGGCCGCTGGCCGGCCATCACGACACAAGGCGAGCTGAGTGCCAGCGCGCTGCGCGTGGGCGCGGTCGCTGTGCAACAGGCCCGCGCGCTCTGGAACGCAGGCACGGCCGAAGGTGCTGCGGTCAACATCGACGCGAACCTGTCGCAGCTGCGCTGGCTGAGCGCACCGTCCGAAAGCCTCGGGTCGACCAGCGCAAGCGTCACCACAACGGATGCCTCACGGAATGCATCGCCCAACATGGAATCGGCGCAACTCAAGGTCACCGGCACTGTTGGCGATCACACGCTGGCGCTGCGTGCCAGCTCGAAGGTGCTGCCGCCGGCCTGGACCGACGCCTTGCAGGCCACGGCAAGCGCAGCCGCAGTCGCTGGGCCCGCCGAAGCAAGTGCTGCGGCCCGCAGCGCACTGCTGCTGCAAGTCAAGGGCAGCGTGCTCGACCTCGCGGGCCAGCGCTGGGCCGGCTGGCGCGGCAGCGTGCAACGCCTGGAGGTGAACGCCAGCAACCGCAGCGCGGCCCCGTGGATCAGTGCGCGCGACGTGGCCATCGACGCGCGGTGGTCTGGCGAGCCGGCGCAGATCAGCGTGCAGCCTGGGCGAGCCGAGGTGCTGGGTGCCGCCGTGCGCTGGAGCCGACTGAGCTGGCGGGCGGCAAATGGCATCGCGCAGCCCTCACAAATCGATGCGCAGCTGGCCTTCGACCCGCTGCCCATCGCGCCGCTGCTGGCCCGTTGGCAGCCTGGCTTCGGCTGGGGCGGCGACCTGACGATGGGTGGCAGCCTCGACGTCCACAGCGAAGGCGGTCTGGCCGCCGAGATCGTGCTTGAACGCCGACAGGGCGACCTGAGCGTGACCGACGAGATCAGCACACAAGCACTGGGATTGACCAACTTGCGCCTGGCTTTGAGCGCAAAAGACGGCGTGTGGACATTTTCCAAGTACCTCAACGGCACGACGCTGGGCGTGCTGGCGGGTGCCGTGGTGGTGCGCACCTCGCCCGAGGTGCTGTGGCCCCGGCCCGATGCCACGGTCGAAGGTGCTGCTGAACTGAACGTGGCCAATCTCGGGGCCCGTGGGCAC
>JAKFUQ010000129.1 GCA_021732645.1 Rhizobacter sp.
GCACTGCGCGCCCACGCGGGCCTGTCGCATCCAGCAAGCCCCCGGGCTTGGGCGATTACCTGCAAAAAATCCTCACCGCACGCGTCTACGACGTGGCGGTGGAAACACCGCTGGAACTGGCGAAAAGCCTGAGCTTGCGCGTGGGCAACCAGGTGTTCCTCAAGCGCGAGGACAGCCAGCAGGTGTTCAGCTTCAAGCTGCGCGGCGCGTACAACAAGATGGCGCACCTGACGCCCGAGCAACTGCGCCGGGGTGTCATTTGCGCCTCGGCAGGCAACCATGCGCAGGGCGTGGCGCTCGGTGCCAAGCGGCTGGGCTGCACCGCGCTGATCGTGATGCCGACCACCACGCCACGCTTGAAGATCGACGCGGTGCAAGCGCTGGGCGGCGAGGTGGTGCTGCACGGCGAAAGCTACTCCGACGCCTACGCGCATGCGCTGCAGCTGGAGCAGCAGCTCGGCCTGAGCTTCGTGCATCCGTTCGACGACCCAGACGTCATTGCAGGTCAGGGCACGATCGCGATGGAGATCCTGCGCCAGCACCCGGGCCCCATCGACGCGGTGTTTGTCGCGATCGGCGGTGGTGGCCTGATCTCAGGCGTGGCGGCCTACATCAAGGCGGTGCGCCCGGAGATCAAGGTGATCGGCGTGCAGATGACGGACTCCGACGCGATGATCCGCTCGGTGAAGGCGGGCAAGCGCATCACCCTCAGCGATGTCGGTTTGTTTTCCGACGGCACGGCGGTCAAGCAGGTCGGCATCGAAACCTTTCGGCTGACCCGCGCATGGGTCGACGACTTCATGACCGTCGACACGGACGCGGTGTGCGCCGCCATCAAAGACGTGTTCCAGGACACCCGCAGCATTCTTGAACCCGCCGGCGCGATGGCGGTGGCCGCGGTCAAGCAATACGTTGCCGAGCACCAGGCCAAAGGCCAGACGCTGGTGGCGATCGCCTGCGGCGCGAACATGAATTTCGACCGGCTGCGCTTCGTGGTCGAGCGCGCCGATGTCGGCGAAGAGCGCGAGGCGCTGCTGGCGGTGACGATCCCCGAAGAGCGCGGCAGCTTCAAGAAGTTCTGCGAGCTGATCGGCCCGCGGGCAGTCACCGAGTTCAACTACCGGATCTCCGACGAGCGGCGGGCCCATGTGTTCGTCGGTCTCTCGACCACGCAGCGGGGGGAATCAACCGCGCTGGCCGACACCTTCAACCGCCAGGGCTTCCAGGCGATCGACCTGACGAAGGACGAGCTGGCCAAGCTGCACCTGCGTCACATGGTCGGCGGGCGCAGCGAACTGGCGGCCGACGAGCGGCTGTACCGTTTTCTGTTTCCCGAGCGGCCCGGCGCGCTGATGAAGTTCCTCGCCAGCCTGCACCCGGGCTGGAACATCAGCCTGTTCCACTACCGCAACCAGGGCGCCGATCACGGCCGCATCCTGGTCGGCATCCAGGTGCCGCGCCAGGACAAGAAGGCCTTTCGCGAATTTCTGGGCACGCTGGACTATCCCTGGGTCGACGAGACCGACAATGCGGCGTATCGACTGTTCCTGCGCTGAGTCGCCCAAGCCATGTCCAACAGCCACCACCATCTGATTTCGCCGACGGGCAACATGGCGCTGGAGGTCGCTCTGCGCGAAAAGCTGTTGCTGCGCAGCCAGACCACTGGCGAGCTGGGTGAACTGGAGCCGCTGGCGGTGCGGCTGGGCCTGATCCAGAACACGCTCAAGCCGCGCTTCAACGCGCCGCAGGTCGTCGTCTTCGCGGCGGATCACGGCATTGCGGTGGACGGTATTGGTGTGGGCGAACGCCATTCCACGACGCAGGTGGTGCACTCGCTGCTGACCTCGCAGCTGCCGCTGTCGGTGTTCGCCCGCATCCAGGGGCTGGAGCTGTCGGTGGTCGATGCCGGGGTGGCGGTGTCGCTGGCGCCGCATGCGCGGCTGCTGTCGCGCAAGATTGCCCACGGCACGCGTAACTCGCGCGTCACCGCCGCGATGTCGCTCGAACAGGCGCACGCGGCGATCCGCGCCGGCATGGAAATCGGCGACTCCCTGCCCGGCAATGCGGTGGTGTGCGCGGGGGTCGGCGTCGGCTCGGGGCAGGCGGCGGCACTGGTGCTGTCGCGGCTGGCCAACGTGCCGGTGCGCGACTTCGTGCTGTCGGGCCCGACGATGAAGCCGGCCGACCTGGCCTCGATGATGGTCGTGTTGCAAGGCTCGCAGGGTCGGCACAAGGATGTGGTCGACCCGATCGAGGTGCTGGCCGCGTTTGGCGGCTTCGAAATCGCGATGATGGTCGGGCTGATGATGGTGGCCGCAGGCAAGCGGCACCTCATCATGGTTGATGGACTGGCGGCCTGCGCGGCGTTGGTGGTCGGCTCTCACATCTCGCCCACGGTGGTCGACTACTGCGTGTTCTGCCGCAGCCATGACCACCGCGGACTCGACCGTGCGCTGGGCCTGTTCCAGGCTTCGGCCATGCTGGAGCTGGGCATGGACAGCACCGATGGCACCGGCGCCACGCTGGCCTGGCCGCTGATCCGCAGTGCGGCCGCGCTGCTGACCGAACTCGCCGAGGGTGAAGATCCGGGGCCGAGTCAGCCCGGGGCGATGGCCTGAGCGGGCGCGCCGGGCGTCGCCGTATCAGCGCAGCGAGCGGCCTGCGGCCGGTGGCTCGAAGACGATCGCGGGGTCACGGCCGGTCTCGGCCGCCGGCACAAATTGCGGAATGATGAAGCCGCCTGGCGGCAGCGCACCGGTGGCGGCAGCGGCCAGCGACGGCAGTTCCAGCACGAATGACGTGCTGGGGTCGTTGCTGCTGCGCGACGAAGCCACCGTGGCGGTGCGCAGGCTGACCTCGCGCAGCATCAGATCGCCGTCGATCGCCGCGCCCACCCGGTAGACGCGCGGCGGATTGCCATCCACCGAGATCAGCGCCAGGCCCTGTTCGCTGGGCTGCTTGGGT
>JAKFUQ010000287.1 GCA_021732645.1 Rhizobacter sp.
GCCGCCGGGCGCGCCACTGGCCTGGGACGACGCTGCGCTGGTGCTGCGCCTGGTGTGGCGCAGCGACGCTGAGGCCTTGTGGCGCACGCACTGGGAGATCGAAGGACCGGCGGCGCCCGCGGTCCTGGCCCTGGCGCTGCTGCCCGAGCCGTGGGTGTTTGTGCGTGACGCCACCGGGCTGGTCACGGCACACCCCGCCGATGTGTCTGGCAGCGGCTTGACGGGGGGTGCCATCCGCTGGCTGGCGGCGATGCCAGCGGTGCCCCATGCTGCGTTGCCCGAGCTGGTGGGTCGGCTGCGCGCGCTGGGGCTGGCGCACCAGGTGGTGCTGCCGTTGCCTGAGCATCATGCCCAGCCACTCAACGAACTGGGCGACATGCCGCTGCAACCGGTGCTGCGGCTGCTGACCTGCCCGAACGTGCCATCGGAAAGCTGGCTGGAAGGCCATCAGCGACCGCCGCCGGCTGGTCAGCCGCTGCGCCAGGCGGCGCTGCAACTGCTGTTGCGCTACGAACTGCCGGTGCAGTCCGGCGTGCCGCGCCCTGCGGCGGTCGATTTCAATTTCCCGGCCGGGGCGTCTGACGTGGCCTTCATCGAACAGCCCGACCCGGTGCGACGGGGCCAGACGCGGCTGACTCGTTTTCGTCGCAACGCACCTGCCGAGGCGCAGGCCGTGAAGCGCTTGTTCGAGCAACTGGACCTGCGTCCGTGGAGCCGGGTGGCCGGCTTTGCGCTCGACCGGCTGGCCGCGCTGCAGTCCGGGCGCTTGCAGGCGGCCGCCTTGCCGCCGGCCCTCGAAGACGGCTTGCTGATGCTGGTGCCCACCGCGCGCGATGCCTGGCCCACGCTGCTCAGCCACCAGTTGCCAGTCTTGCAGGCCGAGGGATGGCGCATCGAGCGTGCTGACGACTTCCCGTTCGAGGTGTACGAGGCCGACGACTTCGAGCTGCGCATCGACGAAGCCGCCGAAGGTGGCACCGACTGGTTTCGCATCGGCCTCAAGGTGAGCGTGGCGGGTGCGTCGGTCGATCTGGTGCCGCTGCTGGTGGGTTTGGTGCAAGCGGGCTGGCTGAGACTCGAAGCCTCACTGAGCAACCCCGACGGTGAGGTGCTGTTGCCGTGGCCAGACGACACCTCCCCAGACCTCACACAGTCGCCGCTGAAAGCGCGCGCGCCGCGCCGCGAGCGCCTGTTGCGCCTGCCAGTCGCCCGCGTGGCGCCGCTGGTGGCGTGGCTGCGCGGTGTTTTTGGCACCACCGGGTTCAGGGCAGGCGAGGCGCGGGTGACCCGGTTCGAGCTGGGTGCCATCGAAACCCTGTCGGCGGGGCTGCCCGTGCGGGCGCCGCCCGCGCTCGATCGGCTGTTGGAACAACTGCGGGCCCTGCGCACCGGCGCCGGCTTGCCTGCGGTGGCGGTGTCACCGAACGTGCTGGCCACGCTGCGGCCGTACCAGCTCGACGGCCTGGCGTGGATGGATTTTTTGCGCCGTGCCGGCTTCGGCGGCGTGTTGGCCGACGACATGGGGCTGGGCAAGACGCTGCAAACCCTGGCGCTGCTGCAAGCCGAACTGGACGCAGGCCGCATCGACCGGCCCAGCCTCGTGGTCGTGCCGACCAGCCTGCTGGAGAACTGGCAGGCCGAAGCGACGCGCTTCACACCGCAGTTGCGCATGCTGGTGCTGCACGGCAAGCAGCGTGCGCAGCAGTTCAAGGGCATTCCCAGCGCGCACGTGGTTGTCACCAGCTACCCGTTGGCGGTGCGCGACATGGCGGTGCTGGCGGGCCACACCTGGCACTACCTGGTGCTGGACGAGGCCCAGCGCATCAAGAACAGCCGCAGCCAGGCGACGCTGGCGTTGAAGGCACTGAACGCGCGCCACCGGCTGTGCCTGTCGGGCACGCCGCTCGAAAATCATCTGGGCGAGTTGTGGAGCCTGATGGATTTCGTCAGCCCTGGGTTGCTGGGCAACGAGGCGCAGTTCCGCGAGCATTACCGCAACCCGATCGAGAAGCGTCAGGAGGCGCTGCAGGCCGAGCACCTGGCGCGGCGCGTGCGGCCCTTCATCCTGCGACGCACCAAATTGCAGGTGGCGCAGGACCTGCCTGAGAAGACCGAGACGCTGCTGCGCGTCGAACTCGACGGCATGCAGCGCGACCTGTACGAAACCGTGCGCGCCACGATGGACAGCAAGCTGCGCGAAGCCATCGCCAAGCAGGGTCTGGCGCGCAGCCAGATCGTCGTGCTCGATGCGCTGCTGAAGCTGCGCCAGGTGTGCTGCGATCCGCGATTGTTGAAGCTTCGCGCGTCAGAGCCACCAGCAGACGATGACGCCGGGGCAGACGCCG
The DNA here is from genome assembly GCA_021732645.1 of Rhizobacter sp. Lineage (GTDB taxonomy): Bacteria > Pseudomonadota > Gammaproteobacteria > Burkholderiales > Burkholderiaceae_C > PBB1. Next base: position 2,346 of record JAKFUQ010000287.1, read on the forward strand.
CCTTCGGCACAGCGGTCGTCAAAAAGCCAGCCACCCGCCACCCGGCGGCCACTCACGCGTCGTCGGCCAAGCTCGAACTGCTGTGCGACCTGCTGCCCACGCTGGTCGAAGATGGGCGTCGCATCCTGGTGTTTTCGCAGTTCACCGAAATGCTGGCGCTGATCGAGCCCGAACTGGCGCGCTTGAAGCTGGCCTACCTCAAGCTCACCGGCGAAACCGTCCACCGCGGCGCGGTGGTGCAGGCCTTCCAGGACGGCGACGTTCCCATCTTCCTGATCAGCCTGAAGGCCGGTGGTGTGGGGCTCAATCTCACGGCGGCCGACACGGTGATCCTCTACGACCCGTGGTGGAACCCGGCGGTGGAGCAGCAGGCGATCGACCGCGCCTACCGCATCGGCCAGGGCAAGCCGGTGTTCGTCTACAAGCTGGTGGCCAGCGGCACGGTCGAGGAAAAGATGCTGGAGTTGCAGGCCCGCAAGGCGGGCCTGGCTGACTCTTTGCTGTCCGGGGTGGCAGGCACCGCCGCACTCACCGCGCAGGATTTCGACGAACTGTTCAAGCCGCTCG
>JAKFUQ010000132.1 GCA_021732645.1 Rhizobacter sp.
AAGTGCCATCGCCATGGCCTGCTCGATGTTTGCAGCCTCAACGGCGCACGCCGCTTTGAGCTTTGAATTTAATTTCAGCGCGGAACCTGGCCAACTTGCTTTCACCCCTTCGCAACAACAGTCGATCGTGACCGCTGGAAATCTCTTCTCTGGCCTCTTTGGAAGCTACTTCAGCAACACGGCGACGCTGCAGTTCGATGTCATCAGTGACGGCATGGGTGTCGCGTCAGCGGGACAAGCTTTGGTATTCAATCCAGATGGCACCAACACTGAAGTGGTGCGTACCAAGGTCATCACGGGAAATGACGCCAACGGTGCGGCATCGGACGGCATGATCAACATCAACTTGGCCGTGAATTTTCAGTACGACCCGAACGCGCCCGTGGATTTTGCCAACGGGCAGATCGACCTGTTCTCGGTGATCGATCATGAGGTGACGCACGCGTTGGGGTTTCAAAGCTTTGCCCCCAGCGGCTTCGCCTCAAAGTTCGATACGTTTTTGACGACCACTGGCGGCACACCGCTGCTTTCGGGCGGCGTGCTCAACACAGCTGCGGTCCAAGACGCTTTGGCCAACGGGGCCTTCTTCGTTGGTGCCAACGCAGTTGCCGCTTACGGCGGTAGCGTGCCAATATCAGGGCCGGACGGCCTTCTCAACCATCTCGACACGGTTGCTTTCTCATCGCCGACGGTGCCGCAAAATGCCTTGATGCTCTGCTGCGGGGGTCTCAACGTCCAGTTCGAGCCACGTGACTACAACACGACCGAAGTCGGTATCTTGGCCGACCTCGGGTACACCTTGGCGCCGATACCCGAGCCGTCGACTTATGCACTGATGATTGCTGGCTTGGCCGGTCTCGGCTTCGCAGCGAAGCGCCGCACCAAGTCTTAAATCGCGTTACGTATGAAAGCCGCCGAGAGCAATCTCGGGCCGCTTTTTTTCGTCTGCTCTGCCAATGAGTACTGGTGCGGATTGGATGCGACCTTGAACCGCATCAGCGCCGTGCTGCCCGCGCCGCCTCGACCTCGGCCGGCCGCAAGTCGGCGGCGGTCTTGTCGATCACGCCGTTGACGTACTTGTGGCCGTCGGTGCCACCGAAGACCTTGGCCAACTCGACCGCCTCGTTGATGACCACGCGGTAGGGGATGTCCACGCAGTGGGTCAGCTCGTAGGCGCCGATCATCAGCACGCCGTGTTCGATCGGTGAGAGCAAGCCGGTGGGCCGGTCGACATGGCGCGCCAGGGCCTGGTCTATCGTGGCCGCCTCGTTGATGCAGCCGTGCAGCAGCATCTCGAAATGCGCGGCGTCGCAGCGGTCGAAGCCCTCCCGCTCGCGCACATGGGCATCGATCACCGACGCTTGCTCGCCCGACAGCAGCCATTCGTACAAGCCCTGCAGCGCCAGCTCACGCGAGCGTCGGCGGGTCGATTTTTGTGCCGCCTTCTTGGTGGCAGGTGGCGCAGTCGGGCGCAGCGCCACGGCGTGTGGCTTCGTGGGCGCCTCGGTCACGAGAGGTCTTCCATCAGGCGTGCCATCTCGATGGCCACTTGAGCGGCGTCGCGCGCCTTGCCTTCGGCGCGCTCCCAGGCCTGGGCTTCGTTCTCAACGGTCAGGATCGCGTTGGCCACGGGCAGCTGGTGGTCGAGCGAAACCCGGGTGACCCCGGCACCGCTCTCGTTGGCCACCAGTTCGAAGTGGTAAGTCGCGCCGCGGACGATGCAGCCGATGGCGATCAGCGCATCGAAGTCGTCGCTGTCGGCCATCGCCATCAGCGCGACCGGGATTTCCAGCGCGCCGGGCACGGTGACGTGGTCGATCAACTCGACATCGACGCCCAGGCGGCGCAACTCGGCGATGCACACCGTGGCCATGCGCTGCGTGATGTCGGCGTTGAAGCGTGCCTGCACGATGCCGATGCGCAAGTCGCCGCCATCGAGGGTGTGAGCGGCGGGCAGGCCTTGGTCAGCGAGTTGCATGGGTGGCCTGGGTGGAGAGGTTGGGGTTCATCAGTGGAGGGCTGCGTCGGCGGCGACAAAGCCGGTGACTTCGAGCCCGTAGCCGACCATGCTGGGCATGCGGCGCGGGCTGCCCAGCAATTTCATTTTGGACACCCCCATCTCGCGCAGGATCTGTGCGCCGATGCCGTAGGTGCGCAGGTCCATGGGGGTCTGTGGCAGCGTGTCGGCTGCGCTGTCGGGCTTGAGTTTGCCGCGCAGCGAGGCAACACCTTCGCCGCAGTTCAGCAGCACCGCGATACCGCGCTCGCTGGTTTGCAACATCGCCAGCGCACGCGGCAGCGGCCATGAGTGCACGCTGGGCCCGACGTCGAGCAGGTCCATCACCGACAGCGGCTCGTGCACACGCACCAGCACCTCGTCCCGGTGCGTCCAGTGGCCGTGCGTCAGCGCCATGTGCAGGCCGCCCGTGCGGTCGACGAACGAGGTGCAATTGAAGCTGCCTTGCGCCGTCGCAAGCACGCGTTGGCCCACGCGTTCGATCAGGGTCTCGTTGCGACTGCGGTATTCGATCAGGTCGGCGATGGTGCCGATCTTCAGGCTGTGCTGGGCGGCAAAAACTTCCAGGTCGGGCAGCCGCGCCATCGTGCCGTCGTCGTTCATGATCTCGCAGATCACCGCGGCAGGGGTGAGCCCGGCCATCGCCGACAGGTCACAACCGGCTTCGGTGTGCCCAGCGCGCATCAGCACGCCGCCGTCCTGCGCCTGCAGCGGGAAAATGTGACCGGGCTGCACCAGGTCGCTGGGCTTGGCGTCGCGCGCCACGGCGGCCTGCACCGTTCGGGCACGGTCAGCGGCCGAGATGCCGGTGGTGACACCCGCAGCCGCTTCGATCGACACGGTGAAAGCGGTGCCATGGCGGGTGCCGTTGCGGCTGGCCATGGCACCGCTT
>JAKFUQ010000008.1 GCA_021732645.1 Rhizobacter sp.
CCGTTGCCGGTGCTGGGCCTGGGCACTTGGCGACTTGGTGAAGACGCTAGCACTCGTCTGGGCGAGATTCACACTCTGCACGCCGCCATCGCGATGGGGTACCGGCTCATCGACACCGCCGAGATGTACGGCGAAGGTGGCGCCGAGCAGGTGGTGGGTGAGGCCGTGGCTGCGGCCATCCGCGCGGGCGATGTCAACCGCGAAGCGTTGTACTTGGTCAGCAAGGTCTACCCGCACAACGCCAGCCGGCACGGCTGGACATCTCGGCCAAGGCGTTGGAGGTGGCTCGTCAGCGGAGGGGCGATCGCGCGAGCAAGGTAAATTGGGTGTTGGCAGACGTGCTGAAGCATGACCTCTCGTCGCAGTCCGTCGACATCTGGCATGACCGCGCCGTCTTCCATTTCTTCACCGATGAGCGCCAGCGCCGCCAATATATGAAGCAGGTACTGCAGGGCATTGCGACCTGGCGGGTACGCCATCGTTGGCACCTTCGGTCCGCAGGGTCCGCCGCAATGCAGTGGACTGCCCGTCGCTCGCTATGGGGCGGACGAACTTCTTGAGCAGTTCGGCCATCGATTCAGACTCGTCTAGAGCTGTATCGATGTCCACACGACACCGTGGGGTGCCGAGCAGCAGTTTGTCTACTGCTTGTGCAAGCTGATGGCATGACCGCATCGATGCCGCGCAAGCCCACTGAACCCCTAGATTTCGGTGCTGCTACGCGCTCAAGAAAAAGACGGGTTGTTCTTGAACCGCCGCGACGCCTCGACCAAGCGTTGTAAGCGCCCGATGACAGCATCATGACAGGTCATTGGCGGTCAGAGTAAGCAGCTCTGCCAATAGGAGGCGGCACTTTGCGGCGAGCCGTAGTCAGCCCTCGGCTCTGGAGCCGAACATGATGATGGTCATCCCCAGGAGGCAAAGTCCGACACCGACCCAGTCAGTAGTCGTCGGGCTGACCTTGTCCACCAGCCAAAGCCAAAGAATAGCGACACCGATGTACACGCCGCCGTATCCGGCATAGACGCGGCCCGCCGCTGTCGGATGCAAAGAGAGCAACCAGGCGAACAGCGCCAAGCTGATGGCGGCCGGCACGAGCAGCCAGGCGGACTTGCCCTGCTTCAACCAGAGATAAGGCAAGTAGCACCCTACGATTTCTGCCAGCGCCGTCACCACGAACAACCCGAATGTTTTGATGAACTGCATTTCAAACATTGTCCCTTGCCACTCCGGCGGGTAATGCTTTCCCTTCAAGTCGCTTGAGGTTCTGCCGTCTGGGTCTTACAACTAACGAGACTGTGCTTTAACCCGCTCACTGAACTCGGCGAGGCCTGCTGAACTTCGACTGCGCGATTCAATTTGCACGGCGTAGTTTCTTTCTTTCATATCGACCCGATTGGACCTTGAAGGCCAGAGAGCCGTCAATGCGTGCTGGTGCGGCCTCGCGAGCGCGGATGGCCCGCGAGTTCCGCCTTCTTGTTAACCGTAGCGCGCGATCTTCTCGATGTTGTGCACCAGGCAATAGAGATTCCACTGCGTGCTCACCTTGGCCCGGCCCCTGAGCGTGAAGCGGCTCATGCGCTTGTGGTGGCGAATGTTCGCAAACACCGGCTCCACCGTTGCGATGCGCTGGCTGTACAGCCTTCTGCCTCGGGGCGAGTCGATCGCCCGGCGCATGCGCTCGCTCGGATCGTGCTCATCGGCACGCCTGGCCTCAAAACGTGACACCTGCCGGCCTCGCGTACTCGTGATGTCGCGCTGGCAGCGCGTTCTCAAATGGCAGCGAATGCAATCTTGCGCCTGTGCCTCGAAGCGTTGATACCGCGGGCCTTGCGCCGTCCGGTACCAAGACCCGTTGCCGCTGAGCGTCTTGCCGGCCGGACAGGTGGCAGTGTTGTCGTCCTTGAAGCTGAAGTGCTCGGGCCGGAAGAACGTCAGCGTCTTCACGGCCGTCTTGTCGTACAGGGGATCGTCCTTGGCCTTGTGGTGCGCGTTGTCGATGCGCTCGTCTCGCTGGCGCATCTGGTTGTCGGCAATCATGGCCGGGATGCCTTGCGCCTGGAGCGCACCCACGTTCGCGTCGCTGTGATACCCGGCATCTGCGGTGATGAGGGTCTCGGTGTGGCGCATGGGCTCGCTCTTGTCGATCATGGGCAGCAGCATGGCCTGCTCGGAGCCTGAGCCGATCACTTCGGCAGCGACGATGATCTGGTGCGCACTGTCCACGGCGGCTTGCGCGGCATAGCCCTGGATCACGCCCTTGGAGGTTGCCATCTTGGCGCTGTCGGGGTCGGTGAGGTTGGTCTTGAGTTCTTGGCCCTTGGCGTTGAGGCGCTTGGGTGCGCAGGCGATGAAGTCGCGGGTGGCTTGTGCTTCGCGCCGCAGCTCGGCGATGCGGCATTGGCGCTGTGCGTCGAGGTCGATGTGGCCGTGTTCGTCTTGCGCCTGATGCGCGGCAATGATCTTGGCGGCGGCCTTGTCCAAGCGATCGGCCCGGTGGGCCAACTCAGCGTGCGTGCCGCTGCGCTCCTTGCTGGCGTTGGCGGGCAGCTTGACGCCGTCGATGGCGAACATGGTCTTGCCGATGAGGCCGATGCGCTCGCAGGTCAGCAGGACCTGGCTGAACAGCGCCTGGATGTCGGGGCCGAGCTCGCGAACGAAGCGCGCGATGTGGGTGAAGCTGGGGCGGCTGTCGCCGCTGAGGGCCATGAACAGCACGTTCTGTTCACAGGCCTGCTCGATCTTGCGGCTGGAGATCAGGCCGCGGCTGTAGGCCAGCAGCACGATCTTGAGCATCACGCGCGGGTCGTAGGCGCTGGCGCCGACCTCGTCGTTGTTGAAGCGGGCGTCGAGTGCGCTGAGGTCGAGTTCGTGATCCACCAGATGATCG
>JAKFUQ010000188.1 GCA_021732645.1 Rhizobacter sp.
TCTGCATGTAGCGCATCACGATCAACATCAGTGCCGCCAGCACCGCGAACAGCACAAAACCCCAGGCATAGGTGCCGAAATGCTGCTTCGAGTAGCCCATCGCATTCGGCACGATGCCACCGGCCAGTGCGCCGATCTCGCCGATCATCGAACCCGCCACTGCGGTGGTGCTCGGCCAGCGCAGTGGCACCAGTTGAAAAAGCGCACCGTTGCCCGCACCGAGCGCTGCAAAACATGCGATCAACAACAAGGTGGTAAGCAGCAGCGAGCCCGACGAGAAGCCGATCATCACCAGCGTGATCGAGATGATGACGAGCACCCAGGTCAGCGTGTTGACGCCGCCCCAACGGTCGGAAATCCAGCCACCCGCCACCCGCACCGCGGCGGCCATGAACGCCGCCAGCATCGTCAACTGCCCTGCCTGCACCTTGCTCACGCCGAACTGGTCGTGGTAGTAGGTGGGCAGGAAGATGGTCAGGCCGATGAAGCCACCGAAGGTGACGCCGTAGATCAGGCTGAACACCCAGCCGTCTTTCTCGAACAGGCAGGCGATGTGGTCCTTGAACCTGGCGTGGCTGTCGACGTCGGGCGGCTCCTTGGCAAACAGCACCACAGCCAGTATCGGCAGCAGCATGGCCCCCGCCGCCACGCCGTACACCGCCTGCCAGCCCAGCCACTGCGCCAGCGGCGGCGCCACCAGCACCGACACCGCCGTGCCAACATTGCCAGCACCCACCAACCCCATCGCCAGTCCCTTGTGCTGCGGGGGGTACCAGCCCGAGCCCAGCGACAGCGCCACACCAAAGCTCGCCCCGGCGATGCCGAGCAAGACCCCCATCGCCAGCAGGTCGTTGAAGCTCTCGACGAAGAGAAAGCCGTACAGCATCGCCACCACGATCAACCCCATCTCGACCAGCGTGGCCTTCTTGCGGCCGATGTACTGCGCCAGCACGCCAAGCGGAAAACGCATCAGCGCACCGGCGAAGATGGGGATCGACAGCATCAGGCCCTTCTGCGCGGGCGTGAGCTGGTAGGCCTCGCTGATGAACGGCGCCATCGCACCGTTGAGTACCCAGACGCAGCACGAAAACGCGAAGTACAGAAACGCCGACACCAGCGTGGGCGTGTGACCGGCGCGAAGAAAGGTTCGAAAGTGGTTCATGGCATGAGGCGAAGGTGTCAGAACGCAAACCACGTCGACTGACCAGGTCCGTCGACGTCGCCAGGCGGCAAACCGCAGCGTTTGAATACATCACCACACACCTCGTCGTGCGTGTGACCGGCCGCATAGCGCAGTCCGGTCGGGTGCGACGTTGCACCCAGCGGGATTAGCGCAAGTCTTGGGCCAACCCGCGCCGCATCGACACCCCGCAGGCCATATGGCCACGGGGCCGATGCACCCTGAAATTCACCTGAGTGGTGCGTTATTCAGGCATCTTTTTGGTGCATTCGGGAGTCTGCCAGGTACCTCAACACGCCCCGACCGGCCCAGACGCCGCTCGCGAAGCAGGCCGTCAACAGGTAGCCGCCGGTGGGGGCTTCCCAGTCCAGCATTTCGCCAGCGCAAAACACACCGGGCCATGCCCGCAACATGCCGTTGTCATCCAAGCCCTCGAAGCGCACACCGCCCGCGCTGCTGATGGCTTCGTCGATCGGCCGTGGCGCCATCACGGCGAGCGGCAAGGCCTTGATCGCGCAAGCCAAGCTGTGCGGGTCGGCGATGACGCTGCGGGGCAGCAGTTCGTACAAAAGCGCCGCTTTCACACCGTCCAAACCCAGCCGACCTTTCAGATGCGTTGCGAGCGACCGCGAGGCGCGCGGGTGCGCCACTTCGCGGGCAACCCAGTCGGCACTGCGGCCGGGCAGCAGATCCAGGTGAGCGATTGCCCGACCCTCGGCCTCGATCGCATCACGCAAGCCCGCCGACGCCGCATAGACCAGGCTGCCTTCAACACCGCCGTCGGTGACGACAAACTCGCCCACCTGCGCGAACGAGGGGCCCTTCGGGTGCACGCAGGCCAGCGCGACGTTCTTCACCGGCGCGCCCGCATGGCGGCTGCGAAAGTGCGCGCTCCAGCCGGGGTGCTCTGCGCCATCGCGACCCAGATGTGCCACGGTGAATCCGCAGTTCGAAGGCCGCAGCGGCGCCACGTCGACGCCGCGCGCCCGCAGCCACGGCACCCAAGCGCCGTCGGAGCCGAGGCGCGACCAGCTCGCGCCACCCAGCGCCAGCAGCACCGCGTCGGCACGCACCGTCACGGCACCGCGATCGGTGTCAAAGGCCAACGCGGGTGCGCCTTGTGGGCCTTGACGATCCGCCCAGCCCAGCCAGCGATGCCGCATGTGCAAACGCACCCCCTGCCCGCGCAGTCGGTGCAGCCAGGCGCGCAGCAACGGCGCGGCCTTGAGGTCAAGCGGAAACACCCGGCCGGAACTGCCAATGAAAGTGGCGATGCCCAGCCCCTGCGCCCAGGCGCGCAGCTCGGTCGGGCCGAAGTGTTGCAGCAGCGGCGCGAGCACCGGGCAACGTTCGCCGTAGCGGCTGGCAAAGGCATCGAACGGTTCTGAATGCGTCAGGTTCAGCCCGCCCTTGCCTGCCAGCAGAAATTTGCGGCCCACCGAGGGCATGGCGTCATAGAGGTCCACCTGCACGCCCACACCCACCAGCGCCTGCGCCGCCATCAACCCGGCGGGGCCACCGCCGACGATGGCAACCGACCCAACGACACGTGGCGCAAGGTTCAAAACGGCGTCAGACAAGGGGAGGCAGCGAGGTCTACAGGAGCCGCGCAGCATAGAGCACGAGGCCAATGGCGGTCCGCACGCCGTAAGGTTGCTAACGCCCGCAGCGACACGCTCAAGTCGCTCACCGCTCC
>JAKFUQ010000143.1 GCA_021732645.1 Rhizobacter sp.
GGTATTTCACCTGCATAGCCGCGTCGCTGACGATGGTGCCGATCGACAGCCGGTGGCGCTTCGCGATGCCACGGTCCGGCACGCGGTAGACGCCGTCGATGTTCTGCACCCGGTGGTACTCGGCGTAGGCCGCGAGGCTGCCGCCCTCGCCCTCGACGAAGCCCAGCACCCAGTCGAATTCGTCGCGGCTGAGCGCGCGGTAGGCCCAGGTCGAACAGACCTCGTCGTACAGCGCATCGGCCACAAACCCACCACCGAGCGCCACCGTCACCAGGTGCTGCACCAGCACATCAAGCGGCTTGTCGGGCGTCGCCCGCTTCTCGATGCGCCCAGCCAGCGCGACGCGGCGGGCTGCGGCGGCCTCAACCAGTTCCAGCGTGTTCGTCGGCACCAGCGTGACGCGGCTCGGCCGCCCCGGCGCGTGGCCGCTGCGGCCGGCGCGCTGCAGCAGGCGCGCCACGCCTTTCGCGCTGCCGATCTGCAGCACCCGTTCGACCGGCAGGAAATCGACACCGAGGTCCAGCGACGAGGTGCAGACCACTGCCTTCAGCTGCCCCTGCTTCAGCCCGGCCTCGACCCACTCGCGCACGGCCTTGTCGAGCGAGCCGTGGTGCAGCGCCACGATGCCGGCCCAGTCGGGCCGCTCGCGCAGCAGCAGCTGGTACCAGATCTCGGCCTGCGAGCGGGTGTTGGTGAAGACCAGCGTGGTGGCCGCGCTGTCGATCTCGGCGATCACCGGCTGCAGCATCTGCGCGCCGAGGTGACCGCCCCAGGAGAAGCGGCCGGGGTTCTCGGGCAACACGGTGTCGATCAACAGCGTCTTCTCGACCCGGCCCTGCACCGTCAGGCCTTCGTCGTCGCCGACCGTGTTGATGTGGGTACCTGCGCCGATCAGCACCCGCTTTGCGTCGTCCAGATTGCCCAGCGTCGCGCTTAAGCCCCACACCACCAGCTGCGGGTTCCAGCGCTTCAGACGCGCGAGCGCGAGCTGCACCTGCACGCCGCGCTTGTTGCCCATCAGCTCGTGCCATTCATCGACGATCACCGTGTGCACGCCGGCCAGTTCCTCGGCGGCGCGCTCCCGGGTGAGCATGAGGCTGAGTGACTCGGGCGTGGTGACCAGCGCGGTCGGAAAGCGCCGGTCCTGCCGCGCGCGTTCGGCCGACGCGGTGTCGCCAGTGCGCTGGCCGACTGTCCAGTGCGGCGCGACCTCGGGCAGCGTCAATTGCAGCGCGCGCGTGGTGTCGGCGGCGAGCGCGCGCATCGGGGTCAGCCACAGCACGCCGAGCGGTTGGTCAGCCACCTTGCTTGATGCGCCCGGTGTGCCATCAGCCAGACCGCGCAGCAGCGCACCGAACCACACCGCGTAGGTCTTGCCACTGCCAGTGGTCGCATGCAGCAGGCCGCTGCGGCCGGCGATCATCCCGGCCCAGACCTCGCGCTGGAACGAGAAAGGCTGCCAACCGCGGGCGGCGAACCAGGCCTCGGCCACGCCAGCATCGGGCGAGCGCTCCGGCGTCGGCGTGGCGTCGATGGTTCGCTTCGATTTCACCGGCTCAAGCCACTCCGGCCGTGACGATCCAGCCTTCCAGCCGGTCGGCATCCACTGGTCGGCCGTGACCCGGCTGCGCGCGCGCCCAGGCGGCCTGCATCATGCACAGCACCGCATCGAGCCGGTCGCCGCTGGCATCGGCCACCAGCGCATCGCGCTGTGCATGGCTCAGGCGCAGCCGCAGCGCGAGCCGCGTGCGGCCCTGCTCCAGCGCATCGACCAGGTCCTTGCGGGCAATCAACCGTTCCGGTGTCTGCTTCGCCTTGGTGTCGCTCTTGTACGAACGGTTGCCGAGCACCTCGCGCGCCAGCAGCCCCGGATAGCCTTCGACCGCGACGCGCAGGGTGTCGCCGTCGTGCAGACCGGGCAGGTGCACGCCCGCTTCGATCAGCAGCGGCACGCCGGCATGCAGCATGAAGGCCACCGGCGGGTTGACCCACTTCATCGATGGCGACGACCCGGCCGGCCCGTCGCAAGCGCGGTGCGCGAACTTGCTGCCCACCGGCCGTGCGTTGCAGAACGCGGCGAAGGTGTCGCGGATCTGCGCACGCGACAGGGCCGCGTAGTGGCGCATCAGCGGCAGCCAGTCGACGGGCCAGCCGAGGGTCTCGATCAATTCGCGCGGCAGGCCGAACGGCAGGTCGAAGGCACCGACCCAATCGCCCGGCGCGCGCAGCCAGGCACTGAACTCTTCGAAGCTCGCGTACGACTGGATCACGTCCAGCCGCACGCTGCGGCTGTCAACGGTGCCAAGCGCCACAACAATGGGTTTGCGCTGTGTCGGTCGGCTGGTGAAATCGATGCCGGCCGCGATGCCGGAAACAGCAGGGGATGGTGGAGTCACGGGTGTGACTCTAATGACCGCACGATGAGAATAGAGCCCATGAGACCAAGCCCCTCCAGCGCCACACCGCAACTGTTCGGCCTCACCGACGCCAAGCGCCGATCGATACGGCGGTGGTTGTTCGGTGGCATGGTGCTGCTGATGCTCGGTGGCGTGGCGGTGGGCTTCGTGCCTTATTACGCGGTGTCGCGTGAGATGCAGAGCTTTTGTGCCGCGTTGGCGGTCGGCTCGCCCCTCGCACAAGCGCAAGCCGAGGCCACCGCACGCGGCTACGACGTGGTGGTAGGCGCCGATGACCGCGTGCTGTTGAAGATCCCGCAACTGGCGCCGCAGGTGCCCAGCAAGCGCGGCTGCGAGTTGCGGGTCGGGGCTGGGGGTGCGTTGGTGTCGGCGGTGTACAGCGATTCTTTGTGATGTGTCTGTCGGTGGGTGAGCGCGGTGACGGGTTGCTGTGTTGCGCTCGTG
>JAKFUQ010000254.1 GCA_021732645.1 Rhizobacter sp.
ATGCTGCTCGCCGAGGCCATCGATGTCACTGACAGCGACACCACCGGCTCGCTGCATGACCGGCTGGCGGTGCTGGGCGGTCGCCTGATCGTCGAAGCGCTGCAGCGCGCTGCCAGCGGCGATTTGCACGCCACCGCACAGCCGACCGACGGCGTGACCTACGCGAAAAAGGTGGACAAGACCGAGGCGCCAGTCGACTGGCGCTTGGCGGCTGACAGCGTCGCGCGACGCATCCGTGCCTTCAATCCCGCGCCAGGCGCAGTGGCGCGATGGCGCGGCGAGACAGTCAAGCTGTGGCAGGCGCGAGCGGTGGGCGCACCCAAGCCATGTGCGAAGCCCGGCACGGTGATCGCTGCGTCAGCCGATGGTATTTGTGTGGCCTGCGGATCGGGCGCGGTGCTGCTGACCGAACTGCAGCGCCCTGGGGCCAAGCGACTGAACGCTGCTCAGTTTCTGCAAGGCCAGCCACTGCGCGCGAACGACTGCTTCGATGGGGATGCTGCCTGATCGGCGGGCGGGCCGGGCCGCCCGGCCTTCCGCTATCGGGCTGCTGAGCCCCGCAGGTCAGTTCAGCGCCATGCTCAGCTTGCGCCGGTAGCGATCGACTTCGGGGTCGGTGGGCGTGGTGTCGACCTTGCCTGCCAGTTCCAGCGTGCCCCTCGGCGCCGCCGCAGCGGGTTTGGCCGGTGCCGGCTTGGCCATCACGTCGAGCACGGCCACGTAGGTCTTGCGCGCCAGCTCGCCGTTCCAGGTTTTGTCGCGCATGATGATTTCCAGCAACTCGTCCATCGCGTCAACGAAGCGCTGCGCGGCAAAGTGAAGACGGGCCAGCTCGAAGCGGGCGTCGAAATCACGCCGGTTCGCCGCGATGGCCGCGGCCAGCACGTCGGCGGAGCGCAGTCGCGGCGCCTGGACGCAGGCCGCGAGCCAATGGCCGCAGGCCGCCAGTCTCAGATCGGGCACCACGGCGTTGGCCACCGGCGCAAACACCGCACAGGCTTCGTCGATGCGGCCGGCCATCAACAGCGCCCTCAGGCAGTCGCTGCGCACGCTGTCACTGGTGGGGTTGATCGCGACGGCTTCCAGCAGCTTGTCGATCGCACTGTGGGTGTCGCCCTGGCCCAGCAGCACATCAGCGGCTTCCTGGTCCTCGAGGGCGGCCATTTCCTCGGCACTGGGCACGTGCTTGTCGAGGAACTGGCGGATTTCGGCTTCGGGCAACTCACCCACAAACCCATCGACCGGCTGGCCCCCCTTGACCATCACGCAAAACGGGATGCTGCTCACGCCGAACATCCGCGACAGCTTGACGGCCAGGTCGCCTTCGTCGCTGGAATTCAGCTTGGCCAGCTTGAACCGGCCGGCGTAGGCCACCTCCAGCTTTTCGAGCAACGGCCCGAGCGTCTTGCACGGGGCGCACCACGGCGCCCAGATGTCGAGCAGGACGGGCTGATCGAGCGACGCATTGATCACGTCGGCTTCGAAATTTTGCAGGGTGATGTCGATCATGACGGCATGTGGGTGGGTGGCAGCGAACGAGGCACAGCGTCAGGAGATGACGCCACGCCGCCTACAATTCAAGGCTACGAAAAAGCGGAGCAAGGCCATGAATGCGCCTGCGGTGGTGGGTGTGGTGATGGGGTCCAGCAGTGACTGGGAAACCTTGCGTACGGCCACCGAGATTCTCACCGAGTTTGACATCCCCTTCGAGGCGCGGGTCGTCTCGGCGCACCGCATGCCCGACGACATGTTCGCCTATGCCGAGTCGGCCGTGTCGCGTGGCCTGAAAGCCATCATCGCCGGGGCCGGCGGCGCGGCGCACCTGCCGGGCATGCTGGCCGCCAAGACCACCGTGCCGGTGCTCGGCGTGCCGGTGGCCAGCCGGCATCTGCAGGGCATCGACTCGCTGCATTCCATCGTGCAGATGCCCAAGGGCATTCCTGTGGCCACGTTTGCGATCGGCACGGCCGGCGCGGCCAATGCGGCGCTGTTTGCGGTGGCGATGTTCGCCGTGGGCGACGTTGCCCTGCGCACGAAGCTGGAGGCTTACCGCGCCCGACAGACCGAGATGGCGCGCGCGATGAGTTCCGATCTGAAATGACGCCTGCCTTGTCGACGTCCGCTTTCGGCCCGTTGCGGTCTTTCGCGGGCGACAGTCTTCAGTGGTCAGTTTGCGCGAGAGCGCTGGGGCGGGGTGCCGTGTTCCGTTCATGTCCCCCGGGCCGGTTGGCGACTCAAGCGCTTCTCGCCAGTGCATCCGGCCCTCCTCCTTTACTTCACTCCACACGCCACCCCGCCCCAGCGCTCTGGGCACTACCGTTGCCGTTGAAGGCGGCTGTAGGCAACCGTGGTTCCCTGCGGAGCCGGTCACCCGGTAGCCTCGGCTCGCGCCGCCCGACGCATGCTCAGCCGCGTGTCCCAACCTCCGCAACGGGCCGCAAGCGGAGCTTCGCCAACGGCCGGTCGTTTCATGCGTCGCCGGTGGTGCAAAGGATGGTGGAGCAATTGACATGACGCCCTTCATCGCACCGGGTGCGACTTTGGGCGTCATGGGCGGCGGCCAGCTCGGCCGGATGTTCGTGCACGCCGCGCAGCAGATGGGCTACTTCACCGTGGTGCTCGATGCCGATCAGGCGAGTCCTGCGGGGCTGGTCGCGCACCACCACATCCAGGCCGATTACCTCGATGAGCAGGGTCTGGCGCAGCTGATGCAACTAAGCGCGGCGATCACCACCGAGTTCGAGAACGTGCCGGCCGGCGCGTTGAAGATGCTCGGCGCGCACCGGCCGGTGGCACCGGGCGCGCAAGCGGTGGCGGTGTGCC
>JAKFUQ010000250.1 GCA_021732645.1 Rhizobacter sp.
GCATCGACGTGATGCCGTGTCAAGGTCGCGGTGCCGGACAGCAGCTGCAGGAAGTTCAGCGCAGGGCGCTCGGCCGACAGCAGCGCACGGGCGTTGGCTTCGATGTGGCAGACATGCGTGTTCGCTGCCATCAGCGCGCCTTCGGCCACATGCCAATCGATGCGCGCGTCAGGGTCCAGCGCGAGCACGCAGGCATCGAACCAGTCGCGCCCGCACAGCACGGCCTCCTCGCGCACCAGCACCCATGCGACGACGCGCTGGTCAGCTGGCACCAGTTCGGCGGTCCAGTCGCGCTGGCCAATGTCTTCGCGCAGCGCGTCGCGAACATTGCGCGTGCGTGCTGCGGTCAGGTCTTCGTTGGTGTCGAACATGCTCCGGCTTCAAGCCGCGCCGAGGTGCGGCACCAGCCCCGGCTTCTGCGTCGCTGCCGGGTTCGCCTTGACGAAATCCAGCATCCTGTCGATGCAGCCCAGCGCCTGGCTGCGCACCGGCTCGTCGACGTGGATCTCGCCGCGGCCGGATTCCAGGCAGTCGATGACACCTTGCAGCGCATTCATCGCCATCCATGGGCAGTGCGCGCAGCTCTTGCAGGTGGCGCTGTCACCGGCGGTCGGTGCTTCCAGCAGCGTCTTCGTTGGCGCGAGCTGACGCATCCGGTGCATCAGGCCGTTGTCGGTCGCGACGATGAAGGTGGGCGCGTCCATCGTCGTCACCGCGTTCAGCAATTGCGAGGTCGAGCCGACCACATCGGCCAGCTTCACCACCGCCTCGGGCGATTCAGGGTGTACCAGCACCTTGGCCTCGGGGTGTTGCGCCTTCAGCAGCTCGAGCTCGAGGCCCTTGAACTCGTCGTGCACGATGCACTCGCCGTTCCACATCAGCATGTCGGCGCCAGTGTGCTGCTGAATGTAGCGGCCCAGGTGCCGGTCGGGTGCCCACAACACTTTCTGGCCTTGTTCCTTCAGGTGCTGCACGATCGCCAGCGCGCAGGAACTGGTCACCATCCAGTCGGCACGCGCCTTCACCGCTGCGCTGGTATTGGCGTAGACGACCACGGTGCGGTCCGGGTGGGCATCACAGAACTGGGAGAACGCATCGGCCGGGCAGCCGAGGTCGAGCGAGCAGGTGGCGTCGAGGTCGGGCATCAGCACCCGCTTGGCCGGACTCAGGATCTTCGCGCTCTCGCCCATGAAACGCACGCCGGCGACGACCAGCGTCTGGCTCGCATGGTCGCGGCCGAAGCGCGCCATTTCCAGCGAGTCGGCAACGCAGCCACCGGTTTCCAGCGCCAGGTCCTGCAGGTCGCCATCGACGTAGTAGTGGGCGACCAGCACCGCGTTGTGCTGCTTCAGCAGCGCCGCGGCGCGGGCCTTGAGCGCACTGCGTTCGGGCGGTGTCAACGGCACCGGCACTTTGGCCCAGGCTTGTGCGGTGCAGCTGGCGCCGCGGGCGTCCTGGCGGGTGTAGTCGTAGAGGATCTGGGTCATGCAGAGGGGTGGGCGGTGGCTGGTGCAGGGGCGAATCGCCTACAGACGGAATTATCGTTCGCCGCCCTCAACGCCGTGGAGTACGCCACCGGCCAACCGCGACGAAGGCGAGGCCGATCAGCACGAACACCATCAGCAGGCCGATCGCGTGCAGCAGTGATCGCGCGTGGCCGAGGCGGGTCACGTCGAAGAACGGGTACGGGTAGTCGGCGATCCAGGCACTTCGAATCAGCACCCAGAGGTAGTAGGCGATCGGGTACACGCACCAGCGCAGCGGGTCGGTCCACCGCAGACGGAACGTGGACACGGTGACTGCCCAGAACAGCACGTACAGGCCGGGCGTCACATAATGCATCAGCACATCGGCCAGCAGTTGCAGGCCCTGCGGGTCCCAGATGTTGCGCAACAGCACGTGGTAACCCAGCCCGACCAGCACGATGTTGCTGGCGACCGCGGTGGCGACCGTCGGTTGGGCGAAGAATCGGCCGACTGCAGAGTCGGGAAAAGCGGCCACCGTGGTCAGCGACACGCTCACCAGCAGGTTGGTCAGGATCGTGTAGAAGCCGAAGAAGATCAGGTGCGCATGACCTGCCGAGAGGCCGTGGGCGTAGTGCGTCTGCATCGACAGGGCGTACTGCAGCCCAAAGCCGAACCAGGCGACTGCCGCCAGCCCTCCCGCAGCCGCCCTGGCGGTGCGCGCCGAAACACTCAATCCTGGCCGCTCGACAGACCTTCCCTGGCACCGCGCCCCCAGGCCTCGCGCTCGCCCTCGGCCACCCGAATCGGCGTCAGCCGGGCGTGTCGTTGCAGCCGGCCGAAAGTCTGGCGTTGTTGGACGTAAACAGTTTCGCCGGCCTTGAGGTCGACCTCGATCGTCTTGGTGTCTTGTGCGTAGGCGGTCACGGTGTGTTTGCCCGGCACCACGTCCTTGAACAGCAGCGACTTGCCGATGGGTGCTGCCAGCGGCTCGCCGTCGATCTTCACCTCGGTGCCGATCAGCACCACCCGATCCTCAGGGCGCAGGATGACGATGCGCGACATGCCCTGCGGCACGGTGAACAGGCTCTGCGACGGAGCCTCGTGCTCGGGCATCAGCACGGTGTTGGCATGCACGCCCGTGAGGCTCAGGGCCAACAGGGTCATGGTGATGAAAGTTTTCATGATGCGCTCCGGTGGGATGGCGGCTAGAAACACAGCGGTGCTGGCATGTCGTGGCCGCGCAGGTTTGCCTTACGCATCGACCCGACTTGTGGACGCGGGTTCCGCCACGCGCCCGATACCGCTACAGTGATCAACCTCGGTTGGCATGCCGCCG
>JAKFUQ010000180.1 GCA_021732645.1 Rhizobacter sp.
AAGCGCTTCCACACTTCGTCGCCCAGCGCCAGCGCCGTGGCCCGGGACTGTTCGACACGGTCGGCCGGGATCTCGCAGTGGAAGCTTTCGGGCAGCAATTCGCCGGTTGTCGAGTCCTCCAGGCGATCCAGCACCTGGCGCAGGATGCGAAAGCTCGACGGCACCAGGCCGCTCGAATCGCCCGAGTGCACGCCCTCGGTCAGCACCTCGACCTTCAGCACGCCGCTGACCATGCCGCGCAGGCTGGTGGTCAGCCACAGCTGGTCGTAGTTGCCGGCGCCGCTGTCCAGGCACACCACCAGCCCGACGCGGCCGAGCTGCGGCTTCAACGCGTCGATGTAGGCGGGCAGGTCGAACGAGCCACTTTCCTCGCAGCTCTCGATCAGGCCGACGCAGCGCGGGCGTGGGATGCCCTGTGCATCGAGCGCCATGATCGCGGTCAGCGAGGCGTAGACCGCATAGCCGTCGTCGGCACCGCCGCGGCCATACAGCAGCCCGTTCTCCAGCTTCGGTGTCCACGGCCCGAGGTCGTTGCGCCAGCCGCCGAACTCGGGCTGCTTGTCGAGGTGACCGTACATCAGCACCGTTTGCGCATCTCGCGCGTTGCCGCCGGCGCAGGTCGCAGGCACGTCGAAGAAGATCACCGGCGTGCGGCCCGGCAGGCGCACCACCTCCAGCCTCAGCCCGGCCACCGGCTGCCGCTCGACCCACTGCGCCGCATCGCGAACCACGCGTTCGATGTGGCCGTTCGCGCGCCAGTCGGCATCGAACAGCGGGCTCTTCGCCGGAATGGCGATGTAGTCGACCAGGGCCGGCACGATGGCGTCGTCCCAGGTGCGATCGCAAAACGCGGCGATGGCCGCGGCGTGATCGTGGGCCGAGGGCGGAGAAGGGAGCAACGAAGGGTCGCGGGCATTCATCAGCGCTCTCCAAGTCGATTCAGCGCGAGTGTAGGAGCGCCATCGCCAGCCGGACGCTCCCCCTAATTTCGACATCCGTTGAAAAATCGCTTCTACACTACTGTACAAACATCCAGCTTTGGCAATAATCAATTCAGACAGTCATACCGGAGAACCCCATGGACGCACCCGTCAAAGCCCTGAACACCGAAAAGGCCAAAGCCCTGCAGGCCGCGCTGGCGCAGATTGAAAAGCAGTTCGGCAAGGGCACCATCATGCGGCTGGGCGAAGGCGAGGTGATCGAAGACATCGAGGTGGTGTCCACCGGCTCGCTGGGCTTGGACATCGCGCTCGGCGTCGGCGGCCTGCCGCGTGGTCGGGTGGTCGAGATCTACGGGCCGGAATCCAGCGGCAAAACCACGCTGACGCTGCAGGTCATCGCCGAGATGCAAAAGGTCGGCGGCACCTGCGCCTTCATCGACGCCGAGCATGCGCTCGACACGGCTTACGCGCAAAAGCTCGGTGTCAATTTGCAAGAGCTGCTGATCAGCCAGCCCGACACCGGCGAGCAGGCGCTCGAAATCGTGGACGCGCTGGTGCGCTCTGCCTCCGTCGATCTGGTCGTCATCGACTCGGTTGCCGCGCTGACGCCGAAGGCCGAAATCGAAGGCGAGATGGGCGATTCGCTGCCCGGCCTGCAGGCACGGCTGATGAGCCAGGCGCTGCGCAAACTCACCGGCACCATCAAGAAGACCAACACCATGGTCATCTTCATCAACCAGATCCGCATGAAGATCGGCGTGATGTTCGGCAGCCCCGAAACCACCACCGGCGGCAACGCGCTGAAGTTCTACGCCTCGGTGCGGCTGGACATCCGCCGCATCGGCAGCATCAAGAAGGGCGAAGAAGTCATCGGCAACGAGACCAAGGTCAAGGTCGTCAAGAACAAGGTGTCGCCCCCGTTCAAGACCGCCGAGTTCGACATCCTCTACGGCGAAGGCATCAGCCGCGAGGGCGAAATCATCGACATGGGCGTCGAAGCCAAGGTGCTCGAAAAAAGCGGCGCCTGGTATGCCTACAAGGGCGAAAAGATTGGCCAGGGCAAGGACAACTCGCGCGAGTTCCTGCGTGAGAACCCGGCCCTCGCCTTCGAGATCGAGAACCTCGTGCGCGAAGCGGTGGGCATCCGCGTGTTGCCATCGCCCGGCGGTGATGCCGCGCCGAAGGCCCCCAAAGAAAAACCCGTCAAGGCCTGAAGCGCGCACCCGGCACGCGGTGAACGCGTGGCAACAGCACCATCGCCCCACCAGCGCCCGCGATGAAGTCGCCGCTGTCGCTGAAAGGCCGTGCGTTGCAACTGCTGGCGCAGCGCGACCACAGCCGCCTGGAATTGCGCCGCAAGCTGCTGCGGCGCCTGCGTGACGATCAACGACGCCAGGAAAGCCGCAGCACAGACGTGGTCACGGGCGCAGGCGGCGGGCAGATCGCCCCGGCCCGCGCGCCCGCAGAGTTGCACGCCGAAGTCGATGCGCTGTTGGACTGGCTGCAAGCCCACCGCTACCTGAGTGACGAGCGCTTCGTCGAAAGCCGCGTTCACGCGCGGGCGGCGCGTTTCGGCAACCTGCGCATTCGCCAGGAGCTGGCGCAGCACGGCGTCGAAATGACGCCTGCACTGTCTGGCGACTTGCGCGGTAGCGAGCAAGCCCGCGCCCGCGAGGTGCAGCAGCGCAAATTCGGCTCGCTGCCGTCCACGCCTGCCGACCGCGCGCGACAGGCCCGGTTTCTGGCGGGCCGTGGGTTCTCGGCCGAGGTGGTCTGGCAGGTTTTGCGTGGGGCCGCTGAAGACGACACCGATTTCTGAGAAAGCGGGCTGAAGCCGGTGCGTGAGCGCTGCGGTGAGC
>JAKFUQ010000185.1 GCA_021732645.1 Rhizobacter sp.
CCCCAGCGGCGACAACCGTCACCGTCACCGCAGGCACCACCACCTCGCGGCGCTGGCTGCTCACCACGTCCCACCAGGCCAGACGCATCTCGGGCAACTGGTAACTGCCGGGCTGATCGGCGAGCAGCGTGACGGCTTGATCGCGCTGGCCGACGATGTGACCGTCCAGCACCTCGTCGCTCAGTTGGGCGACTTCGGCGTGGGCCTTCAGACCCTCCGTCGTCGGTGTCAGCGGGCTCAGGTCGGGCAACTGGCTGGCGTCCAGGCCCACCGCGGCGAGGCGCAACTGCCGCGTCAGCGGTTGGCCCACCGTGATCACCTGGTCAGCAGGGCGCCAGACGTCTTCGATCGTGAGCTGCTGGGCGGGCAGCCAGTCGCCGCTGCGCAAGGCGGGCGGGCGCGATTGTGCGACCAGCTTGAGCGGGTCGCCGCGCAGCCGCAGCGGACGGGTGCCGCTGAGACCGCCTTCGATTTGCAACTGGCCAAACAACCGTTCGAGTAACGGATCGAAGCGGCTGTTGACATCGGCCACCTGTGCGTTGAGCACCAGGCCGTCGAGCACGATCTCGCCGCTGCGCTGCGGCACCAGCAGGTAGTGGCGCGTGATCACCTGGTACGGCCGCCCATTGCGGGTTTCCTGCGTGGTCGCGTCCTGTCCGATGCGCCGCACCAGCACATCGGCATTGCCGGGCAGATCGACCGAAGCCTGGTACAGCTTCTTGTCGCTGTAGAGCTGCACCTTCAGGCTTACCGCCGATTGCACATACGGTTGCAGCGAGTCGAGGCTGGTGGTCAGGAACACATGCGCAGCGGAATCCACCGCCCCGGCCGCAGAACCGCCAGGGCGAGCCCCGTTGGCCGCGACGTTCAGCTCGATCGCCGCCGAGGTTTCACCGTCCCATTGCAACGGGGGAACCTCGATGCGCCCGCTGCGTCGCGGCGCCAGCACCAGCCG
The DNA here is from genome assembly GCA_021732645.1 of Rhizobacter sp. Taxonomy (GTDB): domain Bacteria; phylum Pseudomonadota; class Gammaproteobacteria; order Burkholderiales; family Burkholderiaceae_C; genus PBB1. The sequence continues at coordinate 956 of JAKFUQ010000185.1, forward strand.
GATCCGGCGTTTCGACGACAGGCTGCCGTTGACGATCTGCAAGCTGCTGCTGGTGCTGCGTTCGAGGATCTCGAAGTCTTTTTCCAGCGGCGCCAGACCCGGCTTGCTGCTGCCGTCGCGGTCGCTTTGCAGCGTGAGCTGCACGGAGTCGCCAGCGGCCAGTTGGGTGCGGTCGGTGGAGGCGGTGAAGGCGGCGCCGGCGGGCAGGCACAGCAGAGCGCCTGCGACCAGCATCGCCGTGAAAAACAAGTGGACGAGCCCGCGGCAACGCGGGTGGCGGGCCGGGTGGCAACCGTGATTCATGGCGCGCTCCCCTGGCGGATCAGGTGCTGGATCAGGAATTTGCGCCGCAACAGGCCGCTGGAATCGTCGGGCAGTCGGCGCAGCCATTGGTCTTCGGCCAACTGCTGCTCGGTGCGCGGAGGCGGCGTGTCGGGCCCGGTGCGCAGCCCCGAGCGCGAGCGGGTGGCGCCCGTCACATCGCGCTCAGCCTGCGTCGCACTGTCCGGGCCGTCGGGGTCGCCGCGGGCTGGGGCTGGCGCGCCCTGGGTGTCGGTGCTGCCGATGGCGCCGGCGCTGGTGCCGATGCCGCCCTCGGGTGCGGCCTTGCCGGGGCCGTCAGCGGAGCCGGGCTGCGGTTGAGCCGAGGGGCGACCACGGCCGCTGTCACGCTGTTCGGCGCCTTGCGGTGCTTGACCGGCCGGGCCAGAGGCGGGTTGCGCGGTGGGCTGCGCGCCTGCGCCACCAGCAGTCGGTGACGACGCGCGACCTTGCTGCGTGGACGGACGCTGCTGCGCTTGCACCGCCTGGGCAACCAGATTGCGATTGTGTTGGGCATCGCGGTCGTCCGGGTTTTGGGCCAGTGCTTCGTCGTAGGCTTGCAGCGCCTGTTGCAAGGCGCCCGCGCGCACCAGCGCGTTGCCCCGGTTGTAGGGCGCTTCGGGGGCATCGAGGCCCGCGTAGCTGTCGGCGGCGCCACGGTGATCGCCCGCCTTCAGCTGCGCCCACGCTTTGCGACGGGGGTCGGCGTAGGTCTGCGCTGCAAGCGCGGCGTTGCCTGCCTTCAATTCGGCCTCGCCGCGCTGGTCGGGGGTGCGCCACAGCGACGACCCGCCGCTGTCGGCCTGCGTGGCGGTGGCGCACAGCAGCAGCGCAGCGGCCCAGCCGGGTGCTGTGATCCATAGACGGTGGCGTGGGGTCATCTTGTCACCCCTTCACCACCAGCCTCGCCGCGCCAACAACGCCGCCAACAGCAGCAGTGGAGGCAACAACCAGACCCCGGCGTCACGCCAGCGCACTGCTTCCACACCGGTGACGGGTGTGGCGCTGCGGGCCACCTGGGTTTTCAGTTGGCCGAGCAGCGCGGGCATCTCGTCTAGCCCGAACACCCGGCCAGCGCCAGCGCGGGCCAAGGCCTGCAACGGCGCACGATCAATCAGCCCGAGGGCCAGCACATCGACCTGGCTGCCGCGCTCGCGCAACGATTGCGCCGCCGCCGTGGCCGCGGGCGCATCGGCGTAGCCGTCGGTCAACACCACGATGCGGCCGCCGCGGGTCAACGTCCGCTCCAGCAGCTGCTGCGCCATCACCAGCGCGGGGCCCGCGTTGTCGCCCGCTGTGGGCATCAGCTCAGGGGCCAGCGGGCCGCTCAAGCCGCGCACGGTGGCGGCGTCGTCGGTCAGCGGGGTCACGGTGTAGGGCTCGGCGCTGAAGACGACCAGGCCGACGCGTGCGCCCTGGGCGCTGCGCAACATGTCTTCGATGGCATAGCGGGCACGGGTGAGGCGGTTTGGCGCGGCATCGGGCGTGAGCATCGACGGCTGGGTGC
>JAKFUQ010000157.1 GCA_021732645.1 Rhizobacter sp.
CCGGCACGACCAGGCCGTTGGGCGTGTCGGCGGCGAAGCCGATGTGGAAGTAGTTCTTCATCACGATCTGATCGCCGTCCATCGAGGCGTTGAACTGCGGGAATTTCTTCAGCGCAGCCACGGCGGCCTTGATCATGAAAGCGAGCATCGTGACCTTGTTGCCGGACTTCTCGTTTTCCTTGTTGGTGGCCACGCGGAAGGCTTCCAGCTCGGTGATGTCGGCGTCTTCGTGATTCGTGACGTGCGGGATCAGCACCCAGTTGCGGTGCAGGTTGGCGCCGCTGATCTTCTGGATGCGGCTCAGGTCCTTGCGCTCGATGGGGCCGAACTTCGCGAAGTCGACCTTCGGCCAGGCGAGCAGGCCAGGGAAGCTACCGCCCTCGCCCGCCGGCGCGGCGCTCTTCTGCGCCGTGGTGGCGAGGCTGCCGGCCATCACACGCTTGACGAAGCCTTGCACGTCGTCCTGGGTGATGCGGCCTTTCGGCCCGCTGCCCACCACTTCGTTCAGCGGCACGCCAAGTTCACGCGCGAAACGGCGCACCGACGGCGAGGCATGTGGCAGTGCGCCCTTGGCAGCGCTCGGATCGTGAGCCGGCATCGCGGCGGCGGGGGCTAGTGCGGCAGCCGGCGCAGCCGCTGCGGATGCCGCCGCCGTCGCGGCGGCCGGCGCGGGCGCAGCGGCAGCGGATGCCACGGGTGCAGACGCACCGGCGGCACTTTGCAGCAGCGCAATCAACGAACCCTCTTTCACCTTGTCGCCGACTTTCACGCGCAGCTCGCTGATCACACCAGCATGCGACGACGGGATCTCCATTGAGGCCTTGTCGCTCTCTACCGTGATCAGGCTCTGCTCGACTTTCACGCTGTCGCCCGGCTTGACGAAGACCTCGATCACGGCCACTTCCTTGAAGTCGCCGATGTCGGGCACCAGGACCTCGACCGGGCCCGTGGCTGCTGCTGTCGCGGGTGCTGAGGCCGGCGCGGCAGCGGGGGCCGGCGCAGGTGCCGATGCGGGTGTCGGTGCAGATGCAGCGGCCACAGCGGGCGCCGCAGCACCCGCGGCTTCCAGCAGCAGCACCAAAACGCCCTGGCTGACCTTGTCGCCAAGTTTGACCTTCATCTCCTTCACCACGCCGGCATGCGACGAGGGGATTTCCATCGACGCCTTGTCCGACTCCACCGTCAGCAGGGACTGATCAACGGCGATCGTGTCGCCCACCTTGACCAGCAACTCGATGATCTCGACGTCCTTGAAGTCGCCGATGTCCGGCACTTTGACTTCTACCGTGGCCATGTCTTGTCTCCGTTTTTTCTTATGCGTACAGGGGATTGATCTTGTCGGTGTCGATACCGTACTTCGCGATCGCCTCGGCCACCTTGGCGACCGGCACCGCACCTTCATCGCTGAGCGTCTTGAGCGCCGCCACCACGATGTAATGGCGGTTGATCTCGAAGTGCTCGCGCAGCTTGCTGCGGAAGTCGCTGCGGCCAAAGCCGTCGGTGCCCAGCACCTTGTAGGTGCGGTCGACCCCCTTGTCTTTGGGCATGTAGGCGCGGATCTGCTCGGCGTAGTTCTTCATGTAGTCGGTGCTCGCCACCACCGGGCCCGCATGCGCGGCCAGCTGCTGGGTGACATACGGCACCTTGGCTTCGGCCATCGGGTGCAGCAGATTCCAGCGCTCGACGTCCTGGCCTTCGCGGGTCAGCTCGTTGAAGCTCGGGCAGCTCCAGACATTGGCCGCCACACCCCAGTCGGCTTCGAGCAGCTTCTTCGCTTCCATGCTCTCGCGCAGGATGGTGCCGCTGCCCAGCAGGTTGACGCGCAGCTTCTTCTTGGCGCCTTCCTCCAGCAGGTACATGCCCTTGATGATCTGCTCCTCGGTGCCGGGCTTGAGGCCAGGCATCGGGTAGTTCTCGTTGAGCAGCGTGATGTAGTAGTAGACGTTTTCCTGGCGTTCCACCATGCGCTTCAGGCCGTGATGCAGGATCACGCCGACCTCGTGCGCGAAGGTCGGGTCGTAGCTGATGCAGTTGGGAATGGTGCCGGCCAGGATGTGGCTGTGGCCGTCTTCGTGCTGCAGGCCTTCGCCGTTCAGCGTGGTGCGGCCGCTGGTGCCGCCGAGCAGGAAGCCGCGCGCCTGCATGTCGCCGGCCGCCCAGGCCATGTCACCGATGCGCTGGAAGCCGAACATCGAGTAGTAGACGTAGAACGGAATCATGATCCGGTTGTTCGTCGAGTAGCTGGTCGCCGCGGCGATCCAGCTGCCCATGCCACCGGCTTCGTTGATGCCCTCCTGCAGGATCTGGCCGTTCTCGGCCTCGCGGTAGTACATGACCTGGTCCTTGTCGACCGGCGTGTACTTCTGCCCCTCGGGGTTGTAAATGCCGATCTGCCGGAACAAACCTTCCATGCCGAAGGTGCGCGCTTCGTCGACCAGGATAGGCACCACGCGTGGGCCGAGTGCGGCATCACGCAGCAGCGTGTTCAAAAAGCGCACGTAGGCCTGGGTCGTGCTGATTTCGCGGCCCTCGGCGGTGGGCTCAAGCACCGCCTTGAAGGTCTCCAGCGTCGGCACGGTGAACTGCTCGTCGGCCTTCGCGCGCCGCTTGGGCAGGTAGCCGCCGAGGGCCTGGCGGCGGGCATGCAGGTACTGCATTTCCGGCGTGTCGTCGGCCGGCTTGTAGAACGGGATGTTGGGCAGATCGGCATCGGGGATGGGGATGTTGAAGCGGTCACGGAAACGGCGGATGTCG
>JAKFUQ010000252.1 GCA_021732645.1 Rhizobacter sp.
TGCGCCAGCACCGCCTCGACCTCGCCGGGCAGCAGCTTGTCAAGCAGCGTGTCGAAGAACACCACCCGCTTGGCCGCGCCGAAGCCGGTGAAGTAGGCGTTGGCATGCGCCGAGCGCTTGCTGCCGTCCATCACGAAGAAGCCCTTGGCGAAGAAGCCGCATTTGGCCATCAGCGCCTGCACCCGCGCTTCGAGCGAGGCGTCTGCCAGCGGCTTGAAGGTGTTGAACAGCGGCGCGATCAATGTCGGATACAGCACCAGCGCCAGCAGGTTGAAGCCCATCCACGCGCCCCAGGCCCACAGCCACCACAGGGGGCCGGCGCTGCCCATGATCCACAACATGCCCGCGGCCAGCGGCAGACCAATCAGCGCGCCCAGCACGATGCCCTTCAGCGCATCGACCAGGTAGAGCTTCCAGGTCATGCGGTTGAAGCCGAAGGCCTGCTCGATGCGAAAGGTGCTGTACAGATCGAAGGGCGCATCGAGCAGCGAGCCGATCACCACAAACGCGGCCAGCAGGGCGAGTTGATAAGCCATGTCGCCGTAGGCCGGCTGCACCGCCTCACGGATCACGTTGTTCAGCACACCCAGCCCACCGAGCAGCGTCCAGCCGACCAGCACGGCGGCGCTGAATGCCATCGTCCACAGGCCGAAGCTGCCCTTGGCGACGGTGTAGCGCGCAGCGAGGCGGTGCGCATCCAGCGTGACGGTGTCGGCGAAGGCGGCAGGCACCGCGTCGCTGTGGGTCGCCACGTGGCGCATCTGCCGGGCGGCGAGCCAGAAGCGGATCAGCAGGGAAACAACGAGGGCGGCTGCGAACAGCGTGGCGAGCAGCGAGGCAGGGTGGTTCAAGGGTGTGTCGGAGGGTGGTGTCGCAGCGCAGTGTAGAGGGCGAGGCAGCGCGCCACGGTGGCCGTAAGACAATCCCCGCAAGGAGTACACACCATGACCACCCCACTGGCAAAGAACGACCAGAACCTGATCTGGATCGACCTTGAGATGACCGGGCTGTACCCGGACACCGACCGCATCATCGAGATCGCGGTGATCGTCACCGATTCACAGCTGAATGTGCGCGTCGAGGGCCCGACCATCGCGGTGCACCAGAGCGACGCCACGCTCGACGCGATGGACGCCTGGAACAAGGGCACGCATGGGCGCAGCGGGCTGATCGATCGAGTCAAGGCTTCGACGGTCGATGAGGCGCAAGCCGAGGCGCAGATCATCGCTTTCCTGCAGCAGTACGTGCCCAAAGGCAAGTCGCCGATGTGCGGCAACAGCATCTGTCAGGACCGCCGCTTCCTCGCGAAGACGATGCCGGCGCTGGAAGATTTTTTCCACTATCGCAACCTCGATGTCAGCACGCTGAAAGAACTGGCCAAGCGCTGGAAGCCGGGCATCCTCGACGGCTTCAAGAAAGCCCAGGCGCACACCGCGCTGGCCGACATCCGGGAGTCGATCGAGGAACTGGCTTACTACCGCGAGCACTTGCTGGCGGCGTGATCTGACTTTCTGCCGACGGACTCCTGGGCGTAAGCGCTGCGCTGAGCCGCTGTGTTCCGTTCATGTCCCCCGGGCTGGTTCACCAGCCGGTCGCTTCGGCTCAAGTCCCGTCAGCCCTCCTCCTTGACTTCACTCCACACAGCGACCCACCGCAGCGCTCCTGCCACCACCGAAGCAGGCGACGTTTTAGAAACCCTATGCACGCGACGATGGTGCCGGCTGCCGAGGGCGTGGGGTGACCGGCGCAGCGAAGTCAAGGAGGAGGGCCGGATCGGTTTGACCTGAAGCGCTTGAGCGGTGACCCGGCCCGGGGGACATGAGCGGAGCCGGTCACCCTGCGCCCTCGGCAGCACTGCGCAAAAACCCGCACGCGGTCGGCAGCTAAACGAGGAAAGAGCGATCAGTAATTGATCCCCATCGCATCCCGCACATCCCGCATCGTCTCCCGTGCAACGGTGCGCGCACGTTCGGTGCCGACCTCCACGATCCATTGCACCTGTTTCGGGTTGCTCAGGTAGGCCTCAGCGCGCTCGCGCCAGGGTTGCTGCTCACGAATGATCGCGTCGATCACTGGCTGCTTGCACTCCAGGCAGCCGATACCGGCCGTCTTGCAGCCCTTGACGACCCATTCCTTGGTCGGCGCATCTGAATAGACCTGGTGGAACTGCCACACCGGGCAGCGCTCGGGGTCACCGGCATCGGTGCGGCGCACGCGTTGTGGATCGGTCGGCATGCGCCTGATTTTCTGCTCGACCACGGCCGGCTCCTCGCGCATCGCGATCGCGTTGCCGTAGCTTTTGCTCATCTTCGCGCCGTCGAGGCCCGGCAGCTTGCTCACTTCGGTCAGCAGCACGGCCGGCTCGTGCAGGATGGTCTTGCCGGTGCCGCGCAGGAAGGCGTCGAGCCGTTCGCGGTCGGCGGCGCTCAGCGCGCCGCTGGTGGCGATCAGCGCACGTGCCTGCGCCAGCGATTCGTCGCTGCCGGTTTCCTGAAAGGCCTTGCGTGCGGCGGCGAACGCCTTGCCGTCGTTCTTGCTCATCTTCTTGACGACGGCCAGTGCCAGCGCTTCGGCGTTCGCTTCGCGGCCGTACAGGTGGTTGAAACGGCGCGCGACCTCGCGGGTGATCTCGACGTGCGGCGCCTGGTCTTCACCCACCGGCACGAACGCGGCCTTGTAGATCAGGATGTCGGCCGCCTGCAACAGCGGGTAGCCGAGGAAGCCGTAGGTCGCGAGGTCGCGGTCCTTC
>JAKFUQ010000234.1 GCA_021732645.1 Rhizobacter sp.
AGTCGGGCTCGCGCCTGGTGGCCAATGCGGGCAACACGATGGCCGAGATCGTCAGCTCGGTGCAGCGTGTCTCCGACATCATCGGCGAGATCACCGCCGCCGCGGCTGAGCAGTCCGATGGCATCAGCCAGGTCAACACCTCGGTGGTGCAGCTCGACCAGATGACCCAGCAAAACGCCGCACTCGTCGAGCAGTCCGCCGCCGCCGCCGAATCCCTCAAGGATCAGGCCGGCAGGTTGGGCGAGGTCGTGGGCACTTTCCGCCTGCAATCCTGAGTTCAACCGCTGCCGCCTGCGGCACAGCACGGCCCGCTACAGCAGCGACGGCAGCGGTCGATAAATCACTGTCCACGTGCACATCATTCGAGGAGGTTTCCGTGAAACTCACCAACTTCAAGATCGCGACCCGGCTGTCGATCGGCTTTGCGGCCGTCTTGTCCCTGATGGTCGTGATGTCGGTGACGGCCTACGTGCAGATGGAGGCCCAGGTCGACGCGGTGGACAACAGCTCGTTGATCGCCGAGCGGTCCAACCTCACCGGCGTCTGGCTGGCAAGCGCCCAGTTGAATGCCTCGCGCGCCGTGGCCGTGGCCAAGTCGCATGCTGCGCCCGACGTCGTGGCCTATTTCGAGCCGCTGATGCAGCAGACATCGGCCGACATCAGCAAGATGCAGCAAACGCTGGGGTCGGAAATCACCAGCCCACGCGGCAAAGCCTTGCTCGCTGAGGTGGGCGAAAAGCGTACGGCCTACCAAGAGGCGCAGGCGCGGGTCACCGACTTGTTCAAGCGCGGTGACACCGCCGCTGCAGATGCCCAGTTCACACGGGCGATGGTGCCCGCCGTCGATGGCTATCTGAATTCGATGAAGGCATTGCAACAGTATGAAGTCGAGCTGAGCGCCACCAAGCTCACCGGGGTCAAGGATGCCGCGACCCACAGCGAGAAGTTGCTGCTGGCCTTGTTGCTGGCCGGGTTGGCGATGGGCGCGGGGATGGCCTGGGGCATCACCCGTTCGATCACCCAGCCTTTGAATGCCGCGCTGGGTGTGGCACGTGGCATTGCGGGCAACGACCTGTCCCATGCGGTGCAGTCTGATCGCAGGGACGAGCTCGGTGAGCTTCTGCGCGAACTGGACCGGATGCGGCAGACGCTGCACCAGCTGGTCAGTCAGGTGCGCGGCTCCACCGAGTCCATCAGCACGGCCAGTGCCGAGATTGCCATCGGCAACCAGGACTTGAGCCAGCGCACCGAGCAGACCGCCTCCAACTTGCAGCAAGCCGCCTCCTCGATGGAGCAGCTCACCGGCACCGTCAAGCAGTCCGCAGACTCCGCCCGTCAGGCCAATCAGCTCGCCTCCTCGGCCGCCGAAGTGGCCGCTCGCGGCGGCGCCGTGGTCTCGCAGGTGGTCTCCACCATGGACGAGATCAACGCGTCTTCACAAAAGATCTCCGACATCATCGGTGTCATCGATGGCATCGCCTTCCAGACCAACATCCTCGCGCTGAACGCTGCAGTGGAAGCCGCTCGCGCCGGCGAGCAAGGCCGTGGCTTCGCGGTGGTCGCCTCCGAGGTGCGCAGCCTGGCCGGCCGCTCGGCCGAGGCCGCACGCGAGATCAAGGGCCTGATCGGCGCCTCGGTCGAGAAGGTGGAGTCGGGCTCGCGCCTGGTGGCCAATGCGGGCAACACGATGGCCGAGATCGTCAGCTCGGTGCAGCGTGTCTCCGACATCATCGGCGAGATCACCGCCGCCGCGGCTGAGCAGTCCGACGGCATCAGCCAGGTCAACACCTCGGTGGTGCAGCTCGACCAGATGACCCAGCAAAACGCCGCCCTCGTCGAGCAGTCCGCCGCCGCCGCCGAATCCCTCAAGGATCAGGCCGGCAGGTTGGCTGAAGTGATGAGCATCTTCCGCCTCGATGCGCACACCGCTAGTGCACCGCCCGCCGCCGCTCGTGCCGCCGCCCCGCGTTCCGCGACCCACCGGCCCGCTGTTGTTGCCAAGCACGTGCCGAAGGCGGCCGTCAGCGTCGGTACCACGCCTGCAGCGCATCCCCACCCGGCGCCGCCGCAGGCACTGCAGCCAGCGACAACACCGTCGTCCGCCTCTGCATCGAACGTGGCCACCAACACCGCGGTCAGCGCAGACGAGTGGGAAACCTTTTGACTCATTGCGCCGCTTCAACACGCCCACACCGTTGAACACGAAGAAACCGCCCCGAAGGACTGCACCATGAACATGATCAACGACGCCCAGCATGTCGCCCGACACGAAGCCGCCCGCGAAGCGGCCAGCAAGGTCGCACTCGCGGGTGGTGAGTTCCTCACCTTCCGCCTGGGCGCAGAAGAGTACGGCATCGACATCCTGCGTGTGCAGGAAATCCGCTCTTACGAACCCCCCACTCGCATCGCCAACGCCCCGTCTTTCATCAAAGGCGTGGTCAACCTGCGCGGCGTGATCGTTCCCATCGTCGACCTGCGCTTGAAGCTGGGGTGCGACAGCGCTGGCTACGACAGCTTCACCGTCGTCATCGTCCTCAACGTGAAGGGCCGTGTGGTGGGTGCGGTGGTCGACTCCGTCAGCGATGTCTTGCAGCTCTCGAAAGACGCCGTCAAGGCCGCGCCGGAGCTGTCATCGGCCATGGACACCAGCTTCATCACCGGCATCGGTAACGTGGGTGATCGCATGTTGATCTTGATGGACATCGAAGGCTTCATGTCCAGCGCCGACATGGGCT
>JAKFUQ010000007.1 GCA_021732645.1 Rhizobacter sp.
CTGATGAATGCTCGATGGCCGGCATGGTCCGCGCCCACGTTGCGGCCACCAAGCACAAGGTGAAGCTGCTGGTCGGCAGCCAGTTCCTGGTGCAGCACACAGCGCCTTTCTTCCTGGTCGTGCTGGCCTGCAACCTCAACGGCTACGGCAACCTGTGCGAGTTCATCACACGGCTGCGGCGCAATTCCGACAAGGGCACCTACCAGCTCGATCTCGACAGCATCGACAGTGCCGAGTTGATCGACTGCGTCGTCATTGCCGCACCACTCAGAAAAGCCGAGCCCGACCAACTGCTCGGCATCGCGCGATGGCTGCTGAAGCACTTCACCGGCCGGTGCTGGCTGGGGGTCGAACTGCTGCGCCAACTCGATGACGAGGTCTGGCTGCACAAGCTGCGGCAGACCAGCGAGCTGACCGCCATCCCATTGGTCGCCACCGGCGACGTGTACATGCACGTCCGCTCCAGAAAGGCCTTGCAGGACGTGATGACCGCCACACGCGTCGGCCGACCGCTGACCGAGTGCGGGCGCGAGCTGCAACTCAATGCGGAGCGCCACCTGAGGACGCGGCTGCGGCTGGCACAGACTTACCCCACCGACCTGCTGGCCGAGACCCTACGCGTGGCGGCACGCTGTGACTTCTCGCTCGACGAGCTGAAGTACCAGTACCCGGATGAGGTCGTGCCGGCGGGTGAGACGCCGGCCTCGTATCTGCGCCGGATCACGTACGAAGGCGCAGGGCGCCGCTGGCCGGATGGGGTGTCGGCCAAGGTGCAGGCGCAGATCGAGCATGAGCTTGAGCTGATTTCGGACCTGCGCTACGAGCACTACTTCCTGACCGTCTACGACATCGTGGCCTTCGCGCGCTCGCGGCACATCCTCTGCCAGGGTCGAGGTTCGGCTGCCAACAGCGTCGTCTGCTATTGCCTGGGGGTTACCGAGGTCGATCCGCAGCGCATGAGCGTGCTGTTCGAACGCTTCATCAGCAAGGAACGTAACGAGCCGCCCGACATCGACGTCGACTTCGAACACGAGCGGCGTGAAGAGGTCATCCAATACCTCTACGCGAAGTACGGTCGGGACCGCGCCGCGCTGACTGCGGTGGCCATCACCTATCGACCGAAGTCCGCGATTCGCGATGTGGGCAAGGCGCTGGGCATCGCGCCCGAGACCATCGAGACACTGGCGAAGAATCACACCTGGTGGGACGGTCTGGGCCTCAAGACCGAGCGCATCGTCGAGATGGGCCTGTCACTCGACGACCTGGCCATCCGGCAACTGGTGCAGTTGACCGGCCAGATCATCGGGCTACCGCGGCATCTGTCGCAGCACCCCGGCGGTTTCGTGCTGACGAAGGGTCCGTTGTCGAGGATGGTCCCCATCGAAAACGCGTCGATGCCGGACCGCACGGTCATCCAATGGGACAAGGACGACATCGATGCGATCGGCCTGTTGAAGGTCGATGTGCTGGCTCTCGGGATGCTCACCGCGATCCGCAAGTCACTGGACTTCATCGGCCATCGCAAGGGCTACGCCTTCGCGATGCAGGACATACCGGCCGAGGACAAAACCACCTACGACATGATCTGCAAAGCCGATACGGTCGGCGTCTTCCAGATCGAGAGCCGCGCGCAGATGAGCATGCTGCCGCGCCTGCGACCCCGCTGCTTCTATGACCTGGTCATCGAAGTCGCAATCGTGCGGCCCGGCCCCATTCAGGGCGGCATGGTCCATCCCTACCTGAATCGGCGACAGGGCAAGGAGGCGGTGAGCTATCCGAGCAAGGCTTTGGAGGAAGCCCTGGGCCGCACGCTCGGCGTGCCGGTGTTCCAGGAGCAGGTCATGCAGATTTCGATGCTGGCCGCCGGCTTCACCCCGGGTGAGGCCGACGGCTTGCGGCGTGCGATGGCGGCCTGGAAGCGCAAGGGCGGGCTGGAAAAATACTACAGCCGCATCGTCGATGGCATGACTTCGCGCGGGTACGACAAGCAGTTCGCCGAGGCCATCTTCGAACAGATCAAGGGGTTCTCGGAGTACGGTTTCCCGGAGTCCCACGCAGCGTCGTTCGCACTGCTTGTCTACGCATCGTGCTGGATCAAGTGCCACCACCCGGCAGAGTTCTTGGCCGCCATGCTCAACAGCCAGCCGCTGGGGTTCTATTCGCCGAGCCAGCTGGTGCAGGACGCCAAACGGCACCGTGTCGAAGTCCGACGGGTCGATGTGATGGATAGCGATTGGGATTGCACGCTGGAGGGCTTGCCGCACCCCCCGGCGGTGCGCCTGGGGCTGCGCATGGTGTCTGGCTTGAAGGCTGCTTCGGCGAACCGCATCGTCGAAGCGCGCACACAGATGCCCTTCGACGGCGCCGAAGACCTGGCCCGGCGCGCCGGCCTGGAGCAGCACGAGATGACTTTGCTCGCCGGTGCCGATGCGCTGATGAGCCTGGCCGGGCATCGCCGACAGCAGGTGTGGGAAGCTGCGGCGCTGCGTTCGACGCCACAGCTTCTGCGCGATGCCCCGGTGCACGAGGACTACCTCGAATTGCCCGAGGCGGCCGAAGGCGAAGAAGTGGTGTGGGACTACGCGGCCACAGGACTGACCTTGCGTCGGCACCCGCTGGCCATCCTCAGGCCCACGCTGGCCGCCAAGGGCTTGATGTCGGCCGAGCAGTTGCACGACATGCCCAACGGTCGGGCGGTCCGTGCCTGCGGCATC
>JAKFUQ010000021.1 GCA_021732645.1 Rhizobacter sp.
GGACCACGACGACCTGCGCGGCGGGCTCAAGCCCGACGCCAGCGGGCAGACCCACCGCGGTGACCTGGCGGCGCTGCGCCGCTTGATGGAGACGGCCACATGAAACGACGTGCCTGGGTGCTGGGCTCGGCAGCCCTTGCGGCCGGTGCCACCGGTGCCGGGTTGTCCTGGCACCAGACCCGGCTGACCGGCAGCAGCGGCGACAGTCGCGGCGAGGCAACAATTGGCCCCGATTTCTGGGCCTTGCGTTTCGAGCAGCCCGGCGGCGGCGAACTGGCGATGGACAGCCTGCGCGGTGGTCCCCTGTTGCTGAACTTCTGGGCCACCTGGTGCCCGCCATGCGTCAAGGAAATGCCATTGCTCGACAGCTTTCAGCGCCAGCAACGGGGCGCCGACTGGCGCGTGGTGGGCCTGGCGATCGACAGCCCGACACCGGTGCGGGAGTTCTTGAAGCGGCGACCGGTGGGGTTTTCGATCGGCTTGGCGGGCCTGGCGGGCACCGAGTTGAGCCGCACGCTCGGCAATGCCAGTGGCTCGCTGCCGTTCACCGTGGTGGTGGGTCGCGATGGCAGCGTCATCGACCGCAAATTGGGTGCGCTGAAGGAGTCCGACCTGGCACGCTGGGCCGCAGCGGTTCGCAGTTGACCTCGTCAGCCGCCACCATGGACTGTCCTTCGATCAACGCGTCAATTTTGTCCAAACGCACGACTACAGCCTTCAATTGGCGTAAAGTCTCACCGCTGCGTTACTTTGACCCGGCGCCTTCGGGGCCTGCAAACCCTCCCTCATGCAAATCCTCGTGCTCCATGGCCCCAATTTGAATTTGCTGGGCACACGCGAACCCGATGTCTACGGCGCACAGACTTTGGCGCAGATCGATGCAGATCTGCAGCTGATGGCGCTTGATGCAGGTTCCACGCTGCAGTCATTCCAAAGCAACCACGAAGGTGCGCTGATCGACCGCGTGCAAGCCGCCCGCGACGACGGCACACAGTTCATCGTCATCAACCCCGCCGCACTGACCCACACCAGCGTGGGCCTGCGCGACGCACTGGCAGCAGTGGCTATCCCCTTCATCGAAGTGCATCTGTCCAACATCCACCAGCGTGAGGCCTTTCGCCACCACTCCTATTTTTCGGCGCTGGCCGTCGGTGTGATCTGCGGCCTCGGCGCCGACGGTTACCGATGGGCGCTGAGTCACGCCCTGCAGCATCCGACTCGCTGATCGACGCTCACCGACGCTGCGCAGGGCGCGCACGTCGACGGCCGACCACCCCCTCTCCCCTACTGCCCTGCTCACCCAGACACCCCTTCACCCGTTGGAGCCCCCCATGGACCTGCGTAAACTGAAGACGCTGATCGATCTGGTGTCCGAATCGAACATCTCCGAACTTGAAATCACCGAAGCCGACGGCAAGGTGCGCATCGTCAAGGCGGACCCGCACGCCAGTGCGCCCAGCCATTTCGCGGCGCCACAGGCTGCACGACCCGTGGCCGAGGCGGCTCCACCGGCGCAGGCACCTGCAGCCGTCGCCACTGAGGTCGCCGCCACCGGGCACACCGTCAAGTCGCCCATGGTCGGCACCTTCTACCGTTCATCCAGCCCTGGCGGCAAGCCGCTGGTGGACATCGGCTCCGAAGTCAAGGAAGGCGAGGCGATCTGCATCATCGAGGCGATGAAGATCATGAACGAGATCGAGGTCGACCACTCGGGCCGGATCACCCGCATCCTGTGCGAGAACGGCCAGGCGGTGGAGTACGGTCAACCGCTGTTCATCATCGAGTGACGCGGGCGCATTGATGTTCAAGAAAATACTGATAGCGAATCGGGGGGAGATTGCCCTGCGGATTCAGCGCGCCTGCCGTGAACTCGGCATCCAGTCGGTCGTCGTCTACTCCGAGGCCGACCGCGACGCGAAGTATGTGAAGCTCGCCGACGAGGCGGTGTGCATCGGCCCGGCGGCCTCGAGCCTCAGCTACCTGAACATGCCGGCGATCATCTCGACCGCCGAGGTCACCGACGCCGAGGCGATCCACCCCGGCTACGGCTTCCTGTCCGAGAACGCCGACTTCGCCGAGCGCGTCGAGCGCAGCGGCTTCACCTTCATCGGCCCGACCCCCGAGTGCATCCGCATGATGGGCGACAAGGTGTCGGCCAAGCAGGCGATGCTCAAGTCGGGCGTGCCCTGCGTGCCGGGCGGCGAGGGCGCGCTCAGTGACGACCCGCGCGAGATCGTGAAGACCGCCCGCGCCATCGGCTACCCGGTCATCATCAAGGCGGCCGGTGGTGGCGGCGGGCGCGGCATGCGGGTGGTGCACACCGAAGCGGCGCTGATCCATGCGGTGCAGACCACCCGCGCCGAAGCGGGTGCGGCGTTCGGCAATGCGTCGGTGTACATGGAAAAGTTCCTGGAGAACCCGCGCCACATCGAGATTCAGGTGCTGGCCGACCAGCACCGCAATGCGGTCTGGCTGGGCGACCGCGACTGTTCGATGCAGCGCCGCCATCAGAAGATCATCGAAGAAGCGCCGGCCCCCGGCATTGCGCGCCGCGTGATCGAACGCATCGGCGAGCGCTGCGCCGCCGCCTGCAAGAAAATCGGTTATCGCGGTGCTGGCACCTTCGAGTTCCTGTTCGAGAACGGCGAGTTCTTCTTCATCGAAATGAACACCCGGGTGCAGGTTGAACACCCGGTCACCGAGCAG
>JAKFUQ010000062.1 GCA_021732645.1 Rhizobacter sp.
GTACAAGCGCCTGAAGCACCGTGGCGTGATCTGCGAGAAGTGCGGCGTCGAGGTCACGCAGACCAAGGTGCGCCGTGACCGCATGGGTCACATCGACCTGGCGGCACCGTGCGCGCACATCTGGTTCTTGAAGTCGCTGCCAAGCCGTCTGGGCCTGGTGCTCGACATGACGCTGCGCGACATCGAGCGCGTGCTGTATTTCGAAGCCTATGTGGTCGTCGACCCGGGCATGACGCCGCTGAAGAAGTTCGCGATCATGACCGAGGACGACTACGACGCGAAGCGCACCGAATTCGGTGACGAGTTCGTCGCGTTGATGGGCGCCGAGGGTGTCAAGAAGCTGCTCGAAGAAATCGACCTCGACGTCGAAATCGACAAGCTGCGCAACGACATGACCGGCTCCGAGCTGAAGATCAAGAAGAACTCCAAGCGCCTGAAGGTGATGGAAGCCTTCAAGAAGTCGGGCATCAAGCCGCAGTGGATGGTGATGGACGTGCTGCCGGTGCTGCCGCCGGATTTGCGTCCGCTGGTGCCGCTGGACGGTGGCCGTTTCGCCACCTCCGACCTGAACGACCTGTACCGCCGCGTCATCAACCGCAACAACCGCCTGGCCCGCCTGCTCGAACTGAAGGCGCCAGAGATCATCGTGCGCAACGAAAAGCGCATGCTGCAGGAAGCGGTTGATTCGCTGCTGGACAACGGCCGTCGCGGCAAGGCGATGACGGGCGCCAACAAGCGCGCGCTGAAGTCGCTGGCCGACATGATCAAGGGCAAGAGCGGTCGTTTCCGCCAGAACCTGCTGGGCAAGCGCGTCGACTACTCGGGCCGCTCGGTCATCGTGGTCGGGCCGACGCTGAAGCTGCACCAGTGCGGCCTGCCCAAGTTGATGGCGCTCGAACTCTTCAAGCCTTTCATCTTCTCGCGCCTGGAAGCCATGGGCATCGCCACCACCATCAAGGCGGCGAAGAAGGAAGTCGAGTCCGGCACGCCGGTGGTCTGGGACATCCTTGAAGAAGTGATCAAGGAACACCCGGTGATGCTCAACCGCGCACCGACCTTGCACCGCCTGGGTATCCAGGCGTTCGAGCCGGTGCTGATCGAAGGCAAGGCCATCCAGCTGCATCCGCTGGTGTGCTCGGCCTTCAACGCCGACTTCGACGGCGACCAGATGGCCGTGCACGTGCCGCTGTCGATCGAAGCGCAGATGGAAGCCCGCACGCTGATGCTGGCTTCGAACAACGTGCTGTTCCCGGCCAATGGTGAGCCGTCGATCGTGCCTTCGCAAGACGTGGTGCTGGGCCTGTACTACGCCACGCGCGACCGCATCAATGCCAAGGGCGAGGGTTTGATCTTCTCCGACGTGGCCGAGGTGCAGCGCGCCCTCGACAACGACGTGGTCGAGATCACCACCAAGATCGCCGTGCGCCTGACCGAGTACACCAAGAACAAGGAAACCGGCGATTTCGTGTCGGCGACCACCTTGGTGGACACCACGGTCGGCCGATCGTTGCTCAGCGAAATCTTGCCCAAGGGGCTGCCGTTCAGCAACATCAACAAGGCGCTGAAGAAGAAGGAAATCTCGCGGCTGATCAACGTCTCGTTCCGCAAGTGCGGATTGAAAGAGACCGTGGTGTTCGCCGACAAGCTGCTGCAGGCAGGTTTCCGTCTGGCCACGCGTGCTGGCATCTCGATTTGCGTCGACGACATGCTGGTGCCGAAGGAAAAGCCGGGGCTGATCGAGCGCGCTGAGAAAGAAGTCAAGGAAATCGAGCAGCAGTACGTCTCGGGTCTGGTGACCGCTGGTGAGCGCTACAACAAGGTGGTCGACATCTGGGGCAAGACCGGCGATGAAGTCGGCAAGGTCATGATGACCCAGTTGTCGAAGCAGAAGACCATCGACCGCCACGGCAAAACCGTGGACCAGGAATCGTTCAACTCCATCTACATGATGGCCGACTCGGGTGCGCGCGGCTCCGCCGCGCAAATCCGCCAGCTGGCGGGCATGCGCGGTCTGATGGCCAAGCCTGACGGCTCGATCATCGAAACGCCGATCACCGCGAACTTCCGCGAAGGGCTGAACGTTCTGCAGTACTTCATCTCCACCCACGGTGCTCGCAAGGGCCTGGCGGACACGGCGTTGAAAACAGCGAACTCGGGCTACCTGACGCGGCGCTTGGTCGATGTGACACAGGATCTGGTGGTCATCGAGGACGACTGCGGCACGCACAACGGCATGAACATGCGTGCGCTTGTCGAGGGCGGTGAGGTCATCGAGAGCCTGCGCGACCGCATCCTTGGCCGCGTGACGGCCATCGAGGTACTGCACCCTGAAACGCAGGTGCAACTGCTGGGCGCGGGCGAGATGATGGACGAAGACGTGCTCGACATGCTGGAGCTGGCCGGTGTCGACGAGGTCAAGGTGCGCACAGCGCTGACCTGCGCCACGCGGTTCGGGATCTGTGGCAAATGCTACGGCCGTGACCTGGGTCGTGGCGGCACCGTCAACCAGGGCGAAGCGATCGGCGTCATTGCGGCGCAATCGATTGGTGAGCCGGGCACGCAGTTGACGATGCGCACTTTCCACATCGGTGGTGCGGCATCGCGTGCGGCGGTGGCGTCGAGTGTCGATGCGAAGTCCGACGGCCTGATCGGCTTCAACGCGACCATGCGCTACGTGACCAATGGCAAGGGCGAACTGGTGGTG
>JAKFUQ010000208.1 GCA_021732645.1 Rhizobacter sp.
CCGCTGGGCTCGGAGCCGGCCGTGTTCGGGCTGGTGAAGCTGAACCCGAACCTGTTCTGGTCGGCCGTCCTGGTGGCCACGGCCGGCAACACACTGGGCGGCGCGGTCAGCTGGTGGATGGGCTTGGGCGCCGGGCGGGCCTATCACGCCGTGGCCGATCGGCGGCGTTTGCGCGCGCTCGCCAGCGGGGTTGCCTCACCCGTGCCACCGCCCTCGCCCGCGCAACAGCGCGCTTCACGTTGGCTGACGCGCTATGGCGCGAAGGCCTGCCTGCTGTCGTGGCTGCCGGTGGTGGGTGATCCACTGTGTGCGGTGGCAGGATGGCTCAAGCTGCCGTTCTGGCCCTGCCTGCTGTACATGGCGATCGGCAAGTTCGCCCGCTACGTGACGCTGACGGCGGCCTTGCTGTGGGTGTTTCCGGGACACGCCTGAGGCGCCGCTGTACCGGCGCGTCAGCCCTTGGAGGCCCGGCCCTTGGGCACCGCCTTGGCCGCAGCGCGCACCGCCGGTTTGGCGCGGGAGGTCCTGCTCGCGGCCTTGTTCAGTGAGGCGAGTTGTGCCACCTGTGCACTCAGCTGCTCGATGCGCGCGTTCAGTTCGCGCACCTCGGCCGATTGCGGCACACCGAGCTGGACGAGCGCCTGCGCCACCCGCTGCTCGAAGATGGTTTCCAGCCGACCCCACTGCCCGGTCGCTTTCGCCGACACCTCCTCGACCTTGTGGCCGACTTCGGCCATGCGGGCGGCCAACTGCGCCGCGAGATGGGTCGTTGCTGCGCCCAGCTTTTCTTCGGCCACCGTCTGCGTCTTGCGTTGCAAGGTGCTGCCCTCATGAACCAGGGCCTCGAAGGCCTTGCTGCCTTCTTCCTGGGCCTTGGCAAAGGCGCCCAGTCCGGCCAGCCAGATTTGCTGGGCCGATTCCTTGACCGTGGCGGCCAGCATGCCGTCGAACAGGTTGCTCGGTGTACCCAACGGCTCGTTGGCGGCGGGCTTCTTGGCCATGGTGGAATCCTGAAGTAAGCACCCCCGCGGTGCGGCAGGCGATGGCCTGACTGTAGAGGCCTATCGGCCACAGCGCATCGGTGACAATTCGCGGCCTATGTATGCCCTCTATGAAGACGCTGGAAAGTTCCACGCCGGACGCGTGATGTCCGAAGCCGACAGCTCGCTGCAGATCGAGCTGGACTCGGGCAAGCGCGTCAAGGTGAAGGCGGCCCACGTGCTGCTGAAATTCGACAAACCCCAACCCGCCGAGCTGATCGCCCAGGCGCAGGCGCTGGCCCGCGACATCGACCTCGACCTGGCCTGGGAATTCGCCTCCGAGCAGGAGTTCGGCTTCGCCGACCTGGCGCGCGACTACTTCGACACCCAGGCGGGTCTGGCCCAGCAGACGGCGGCGCTGTTCCGGCTGTTCGAGGCGCCGCACTACTTTCGCCGCCTCGGCAAGGGCAACTTCAAGAAGGCGCCCGAGGAAACGGTCAAGGCCGCGCTGCTGGGCATCGAGCGCAAAAAGCAGCTGCTGGCACAAATCGACGCCTGGGCGACCGATCTGGCGGCAGGCCAGTGCCCGGCGTCAGTGCGCGAGCAGCTTTACAAGATCCTGTTCAAGCCCGACAAGAACGGGCCCGAGTACAAGGCCGTGGTCGAGGCGGCAAAGCGCGCGCAAAAGGCACCGCTCGACTTGCTGACCACCGCGGGTGCCATCGATTCGCCGTACCAGTTCCACTGGAAACGCTTCCTGTTCGAGCACTTCCCGAAAGGCACCGGCTTCCCCGCGCTGGCAGCACCCGCCATCAAAGACACGCTGCCGCTGGCCTCCGTGCAGGCGTTCTCGATCGACGACAGCCAGACCACCGAGATCGACGACGCGCTGTCGGTGCAGGGCCTGGGCACGGGCAGCGTGGTCTTCGGCGTGCACATCGCCGCGCCCGGCCTCGCCATCGCGCCGGACAGCCCGGTCGACAAGGTCGCGCGCGACCGGTTTTCCACCGTCTACATGCCGGGCCACAAGCTCACCATGCTGCCCGACGAGGTGGTGCAGACCTACACGCTCATGGCCGGGCGCGAGTGCCCGGCGGTGTCGCTGTATGTGACGCTCGACGAGGCCACGCTCGACATCATCGGCCACGAAACCCGCATCGACCGCGTGCCGATGGCTGCCAACCTGCGGCACGACCAGCTCGACGGCGTGATCACCGAAGCCACGCTGAACGGCGAGGCCCCGGCCGACTACGAATTCGCCACCGAACTGGCGTTTGCGCACCGGCTGGCACGGCATCTGAAAGCAGCCCGCGAGGTGGTGCGTGGCAAGCCTGAGAACTTCAACCGGCCGGATTACAACTTCCGGCTGGAGGGCAAGACCTCCGAGGAACCTCGCGGCGACGAACAGGTACACATCAGCACCCGCGCCCGCGGCTCGGCGCTGGACCTGATCGTGGCCGAGGCAATGATTCTCGCCAACAGCACCTGGGGCGGCTGGATCGCCGAGCACGGCGTGCCCGGCATCTACCGCAGCCAAGCCAGCATGGCACCCGGCGTCAAGGTGCGCATGGGCACCAAGCCGGCGCCGCATGCCGGCATGGGCGTGGCGCAGTACACCTGGGCCACGTCGCCGCTGCGTCGCTATGTCGACCTGGTCAATCAGTGGCAGATCATTGCCTGCGCTCGCCAGGGGCGCACCGCGGCGCTGGTGGCGCCG
>JAKFUQ010000087.1 GCA_021732645.1 Rhizobacter sp.
GCACCGCGCATTCGAGCAGCGAGTTGCTGGCCAGCCGGTTCGCACCGTGCAGGCCGGTGTAAGTCGTTTCGCCCACCGCATACAGCCCCGGCAGGTCGGTGCGGCCATGCAGGTCGGTGACGACGCCGCCGCAGGTGTAGTGCGCGGCCGGCACCACCGGGATCGGCTGCCGCGCGATGTCGATGCCCAGCGCCAGGCAGCGCGCGTGGATGGTCGGGAAATGTTCTTTCAGGAACGCCTCGCCCAGGTGCGTGGCATCGAGCCACACATGGTCGAGGCCGTGCTTCTTCATCTCGAAGTCGATCGCGCGGGCGACGATGTCGCGCGGCGCCAGCTCCATGCGCTCGTCGTGCGCGGCCATGAAACGCTGGCCCCCCGCATCGCCCGACCCCAAGCTCGGCAGCGTCAGGTGCGCCCCCTCGCCGCGCAGCGCTTCGGTGATCAGGAAGCTGCGGTCCTGCGGGTGGCCATGCGGGTAATAGAGGCAGGTCGGGTGAAACTGGATGAACTCCATGTTGCCGATGCGGCAGCCGGCGCGCCAGGCCATCGCAATGCCGTCGCCGGTGGCGGTGTCGGGGTTGCTCGTGTACCGATACACCTTGCCCACGCCACCAGTCGCCAGCACCACCGCGCGCGCCGGCAGCGTCTCGACGCGCTGGCTGTCGATGTCGAGCGCATAGACGCCATAGCAGCGCGGCGGCTCGTCGCGCTTGAGTTGCCGCGAGGTGATCACGTCGACCGCCATCCAGCGTTCGCGCATGTCGATGTTGGGGTGGCGCTTGACCTCGGCCAGCAGCACGTCGTGGATCGCCTTGCCGGTCGCATCGGCCGCGTGCGCGATGCGGCGCACCGCGTGGCCGCCTTCGCGCGTCAGGTGCAGGCCCAGCGGGCCGTCGGGGTCGGCCGAGAACGGCACACCACGCGCGACCAGCCAGGCAATCGCCTCGGCACTGTGCTGCGCGATGAAGCGCGCGGTGTGCTCGTCGACCAGGCCGGCGCCTGCGTCCTGGGTGTCGCGCACATGGGAATCGATGCTGTCGTCGTCGCCCAGCACGCCGACGATGCCGCCCTGCGCCCAGGCGGTGGCCGCCTCGTCGAGGTTGCGCTTGGCCAGCACGATGACCTTGAACTCGGCAGCCAGATTCAGCGCCACCGTCAGACCGGCCAGACCGGCACCGATGATGACCACCGGCAAGTCTTCGCGCACCGAATCAGCCGGCGACATGGCGGGCGACGCTGTGGCGTCGGCGGTTCGAATGACGACTTGATGACATCAAATGATTCTATCGACGCCCCTGCCGCAGGCCGCACGGGTCGACCCCGTGGCGCCGGGGGGATGGCTTCCGGTGCACGACTGTGCCAGCATCGGCGGGTGCGTGTTCCGTGGCCGATGCAGCGCCACCCCGAGCACCCGCCTCACCCACCCATCACCTTTGTGACGAGGGCCCCATGAGCATCTACAGCAGCCGCACCGGCAACCCCGACGCCGACGACCGCGACACGGCGCCGATGGAGAACGACGGCTGGGAATCGACCCGCGCGCAGACCGCGCTGGCGACCCAGGTGATGAACCACGACGACCTGGAGCGCGCCGCCGCGCAGCAGGAGATCGGTCGGCCGGTCGACGACCATGTGCGCGAGCTGTTCGTCTCGTGCGCGCCCGGCGAGGCGCTGCAGCAGCAGTTCGAGCACCTGAGGCCAGAGTTCATCGCGATCCACGACCTGGGCACGCGCTCGTCACGGCAGTTGCTGCGCGGCATTGCCGCTGCCTGCAACCGGCCAGTGCACAAGCTGATGCTGCGGCGGCAGGGCCAGGGCACGCCGCTGGCCGCCATCGACTACGTCGATGTGCCGATCGCTGCGCAGCAGGTGTTGCGGCTGTATTCCACCGACGCGGCCGACATCTCCGATGCGGCAGCCGCCCACGGTGTGGCGCGCACGCTGCTGGCCTTCAGCCAGCTGGGCGTGTTGATGGTCGGCCCGCTGCCGACGGCCACGCTGAACACCGCGCTGCGGCCCTGGCACGAGGAAGTGATCCGCAGCGCCTGGCACAACCGCCACTTGCTGCTGCTGCCGCTGACCCACAACGCCACGCTGGCGACGCAAGGCCAGGAGATGGTGCGCGGCACCGCCATCACGCTGCGCACCACGCCGGTGGTCACCCGCCCGGCCGACGCCTGGAATTTCATCAACGGCACCTGGAACCGCATGCACGGCACGGTGGCCGCGCCACGTCAGGCTGCGGGGCTGTCGGCGCCGACATCGTCACAGCCCGTGGTGGTTCAGGATTCGGCCACCCAAGACACCTTGCCGATGGGCATGGACAGCACGGCCTACGCCCCCACCAGCATGCTGCCGCTGCGGCCGATGCCCGATGTGTCGGCCAAGCCCCAGCCTCTGCACGACGAAGTGCTCGATGTCTATGTGCACCAGGTCTGCGAACTCAATGGCGTGGTCGGCTGCTGCGTGTTCGACATCGGCTCCGGCCTGCCGGTCGCGAGCTCAGGCGCCGGGGCACCGGCTGCCGAACTGGCTCGCCACGGCCGCACGCTGCTGTCGGCGATGGGCAGCAGCAGCCGTGCGCTGGGCCTGGGGCACACGCTGCCCGATGCCGCGATCACGCTGGGCTCGCACCACCTGCTGCTGCGCTCGGTGGACAAGCACAGCGGCATGGCGCTGATCACCGTGCTCG
>JAKFUQ010000260.1 GCA_021732645.1 Rhizobacter sp.
GCAACGGTGAACGCCATCGGGTGGAACATCTTCCCTTCGACGCCGGTCAGCGCAAAGATCGGCAGGTAGACCACCATGATGATGAGCTGGCCGTAGAGCAGCGGCCTGCGGGCCTCTTTCGATGCCTTGAAGACTTCGTGAAAGCGCTCGGTGCGGGTCAGCGGGCGGCCCGCAGCAGTCTGCGCGTGGGCCAAGCGCCGCACGCAATTCTCGACGATCACCACCGCCCCGTCGATGATGATGCCGAAGTCGAGCGCGCCCAGGCTCATCAGGTTGGCGCTGACCTTGTTCGTCACCATGCCGGTGAAGGTGAACAGCATGGCCAACGGGATCACCATCGCGGTGATGACTGCCGCGCGCAGGTTGCCGAGGAACAAGAACAAGACGGCAATGACCAGCAGCGCGCCTTCGAGCAGGTTTTTCTTGACGGTGGCGATCGCTTTGTCAACCAGCACCGTGCGGTCGTAAACGGTCTGCGCGACCACCCCGACGGGCAGGCTCTTGGCGATCTGCTGCATGCGCGCATCGACCGCCTGCGAGACCGTGCGGCTGTTCTCGCCCAACAGCATGAACACCGTGCCCAACACGACCTCGCGGCCGTTTTCGGTGGCAGCACCGGTGCGCAATTCCTTGCCCATCATCACCTCGGCCACGTCGCTCACACGCAGCGGCACGCCCTGCGGTGCGCCGATCACGATGTTGGCGATGTCATCGATGCCGCTCACCTGTCCCGGCGCGCGGATCAGCACCTGCTCGCCGCTGCGCTCGATGTAGCCCGCGCCCACGCTCGCGTTGTTGCGCTCCAGCGCCGCCACCACATCGCCGAGCGACAGGCCGTGCGCCATCAGCTGGGTGGTGTCGGGCGCGACCTGAAACTCTTTTGCATTGCCACCGATCGTGTTGATCTCGGTCACGCCCGGCACGCTGCGCAGTTGCGGCTTGATGATCCAGTCCTGGATCTCGCGCAGGTCGGTCGGCGTGTAGGGCGTGCCGTCGGGTTTGAGCGCGCCGGGCTGGCTGTCCACCGTCCACATGTAGATTTCACCCAGGCCCGAGGCGATCGGCCCCATCGTGGGCGCGATGCCCGGTGGCAGCTTGTCTTTCGCCTCCTGGATGCGTTCGTTGACCCACTGGCGCGCGAAGTAGATGTCGGTGCCGTCTTTGAAGATCACGGTGACTTGCGACAGGCCGTAGCGCGAGATGGAACGCGTTGTTTCCAGGCCGGGCAGCCCGGCCATGGCCGTTTCCACCGAGAAGGTGATGCGCTGCTCAGCCTCCAGCGGCGAATAGCCCGGTGCGGCGGTGTTGATCTGCACTTGCACATTGGTGATGTCGGGCACCGCGTCGATTGGCAGGCGCTGGACGTTGTAGACACCCAGCGCCGCCATGCCCAGCACCATCAGCAGCACCAGCCAACGTTGCTCAATGGCAAATTGAATCAGTCTGTCAAACATCGCTTGCTCCGGTTTGGGCGTGTTCAGTGCTCATGGCTCGCCCCGGCTTTGCCGATGTCGGCCTTGATGAGGTAGCTGTTTTTGGCGGCATAGCGCTCGCCCGGTTGCAAGCCACTCAGCACCTCGACCATCAGCCCGTCGCTGCGGCCGAGTTGGACAGGCCGCGCCTCGAACTGATCGCCGTCGCGGCCGAACACCACCGTTTTCTCGCGCAGCGTCTGCACCGCGTCGGCGGAGATCGCCAAGGGCACGTCCACCTCCTCGGCCGTCAATTCGACAGTCACCGGCAAGCCCGGTCGCCACCGGCCTTGCGGGTTGGGCAGCACCACGCGGGCCTTCGCGGCACGCGTCTGCTCGCCCACCAGGCTGCCCACATACGACAGCGTTCCGCTGGCCTGCGCGTCGAACGAGGTCGCCTTGACGCGAGCGGGCTGTCCGACCTTCACCGCGTTCAGGTCTTTCGCGTAAACCGTCATGTCGACCCACACCGTGGACAGGTCGGCGACGACGAAGATGTTCGCGTCTTCCTTGACCACTGCACCCACCGCGATCTGCTTGTCGGTGACCACACCATCGATCGGCGCACGAATTTCATGGCGAGTCAGGTTGGCTGATGACGACGCCATCGCGCCGAGCGAAGCGAGCTTCTGCCCTGCCGATTGCTCGGCGATCTCTGCTTCCTGCAAGGCCACACGGGCTTGCAAGTAATCCTGCTCTGCAGAAATCTTGCCTTCCCACAGCGCCTTCTCGCGCTCGAAGGTCGTGCGCGCCAGACCTAGCCGCTTCTGAGCGCCGAGCCAGTCGCTGCGCTGGTCGGCGAGCGCTTGGCTGGACAGCACCGCCAGCACCTGACCGCGCCGCACCTTGTCACCGGCATTCACCGACACCGACTCCACCAGCCCGCTGAGCCGCGGCACGACATGCACTGTGCGGTCTTCGTTGAGGCGCACCTCGCCCTGCAACTGCAAGGTCGTCCTGATGCGCGCCGGGCCGACCGTGGCCACTTCGAGGCCGTTGCTCTTGATTTGGTCGTCGCTCATGCTGACGTGGTCGGCGGCCTTCGCATCGGTGTGCCCAGCCTCGGCAGCGGCCTCGCTGCCGTGTTCGTCGTGGCCATCGGCCTCGGCCTCGGCATGCGCTTCATGGCCGTGCTCGTCACCGGCGGGTGCCGATTTTTTGCTGCCGAGGATGGCGGCACCGAGCGCCAGCGCGATGGCCAACACCACCC
>JAKFUQ010000244.1 GCA_021732645.1 Rhizobacter sp.
CGCGGTGTGGATGAACTCCACCGTCGCCGCCAGCTCGAAGCGTTCGGGTCCGCGAAAGCCCAAGGCGTTCGAGAACAGCAGCACCAGCATCGGCCTGACCCGCTTGCCCCCGGCTCCGGTGATGTAGCCGGCAATCTGGTTGACGAGCGCGACTTGCGACGACAAACGCCGGGTGATGACCGCATCGACTTCCTGCATCTCAGCGGCCATCAGACTGGCGTCTGCGGCGGTGTCATCGGTGTAGGCGGTGGATTCGGCGCGCACGCTGGCCTTTATCAAAGGGGAGTCGAATTATAGAAACCCGCCGACCTTGACCGCAGCCTGTGTTTGTTCGCTGCGGCTGATTCCCGCGCAACCACGCGAATTCATACTAGAATCTACGGCTTCGTTGATGGCAGCGCATGCTCAGCATGGCAAGCATCAGAGACCCCAATCGAAAGAACTGAAATGTACGCAGTCATCAAAACCGGTGGTAAGCAGTACCGCGTCGCTGCCGGTGAGAAGCTCAAGGTTGAGCAGCTCGTGGCAGAGGTCGGCCAGCAAATCGTCATCGACCAAGTGCTGGCCGTTGGCAGTGGCGCAGACATGAAGGTCGGCAGCCCGCTCGTGTCTGGCGCGACGGTTGTCGCCACTGTTTTGGCTCAGGGCCGACATGACAAAGTGCGTATCTTCAAAATGCGGCGTCGCAAGCATTACCAGAAGCGCCAAGGCCACCGCCAAGCGTTTACCGAAATCCAGATCAGCGCCGTCAACGCCTGAACTCGGTTGCCCTAGTTTTTTGAGGATTCAGTCATGGCACAGAAAAAAGGTGGCGGTTCCACCCGCAACGGGCGCGACTCGCAGCCCAAGATGCTTGGCGTCAAAGCCTACGGTGGTCAATTGATCCCGGCTGGCTCCATCATCGTGCGTCAACGCGGTACCCAGTTCCACCCCGGCTCTAACGTGGGTGTCGGCAAGGACCACACGCTGTTTGCGCTGACCGACGGCGAGGTGGTCTTCGCTGTCAAAGGCCCACGCAATCGGCGCACGGTGAGCATCAAGGCGCACTGATCCAGTCCGTGGCGCATTAACGCGAGCCCCGGTTTGCCGGGGCTTTCGCATTTCTGGCGTGCGGTTTAACGTTGACTCCTGCCAGCAGCGGCCTGCCGGCCTCTCCTTGCCTCTCGTCCCATCCCGACGATCACCCATGAAATTCGTAGACGAAGCGTCGATCGACATTGCTGCAGGAGACGGCGGCAACGGCTGCATGAGCTTTCGGCGCGAGAAGTTCATTCCGTTCGGCGGGCCAAATGGCGGTGACGGGGGGCGTGGCGGCAGCGTGTACGCCATTGGCGATCGCAACCTGAACACTCTGATCGATTTCCGATACGCACGTCGGCATGAAGCGCGGCGAGGTGAAAACGGTCGGGGCTCTGATCAGTATGGTGCGGCGGCTGAAGACATCGTGCTGCGCATGCCGATGGGCACGATCATCACCAACGCCGACACCGACGAGGTGATGGCCGAATTGCTGGTACCCGATGAAAAGGTGTTGCTGGCCAAGGGCGGTGACGGCGGTTTTGGCAACCTGCACTTCAAGACCAGCACCAACCGCGCCCCGCGGCAAAAGACCCCCGGCTGGCCAGGCGAGCAATTCCGCTTGCGGCTTGAACTGAGGGTTCTGGCCGATGTGGGCCTGCTCGGCATGCCCAACGCCGGCAAGTCAACCCTGATCGCGGCGATCTCCAACGCCAAACCGAAGATTGCCGACTACCCCTTCACCACCTTGCACCCCAACCTGGGCGTGGTGCGGGTCGCACCCGAGCAGAGCTTCGTGGTGGCTGACATCCCCGGCTTGATCGAGGGTGCCGCCGAAGGCGCCGGGCTCGGGCATCTGTTTCTGCGCCATTTGCAGCGCACCCACCTGCTGCTGCACCTGGTCGACTTCGCGCCGTTCGACGAAGCGGTTGACCCCGTCGCGCAAGCCAAGGCGATCGTCGGCGAGCTGAAAAAATACGATGCCACCCTGCACAAGAAGCCGCGCTGGATGGTGCTGAACAAACTTGACATGGTGCCGCTGGAAGACCGGCAACGTCGCGTCGACGACTTCGTCAAGCGCTTGAAGTGGAAAGGCCCGGTGTTCCAGATCTCCGCACTGACGCGCGAAGGCTGCGAGCCGCTGATTCGAGCCATCTACGAGCACGTGGCACGGCTGAAGAATGTGGTGCCGGACGACCCCGACCCCCGCTTTTCGAGCGAGGACAGCCTCGCACCATGAGCGATGCCCTGAAGTCGGCACGCCGAATCGTTGTCAAGGTCGGCTCCAGCCTGGTGACCAACGAAGGTCGCGGCCTCGATGCCGACGCGGTCGGGAACTGGTGCGGCCAGTTGGCGATGCTGGCTGCCCAGGGCCGCGAAGTGGTGATGGTGTCGAGCGGCGCCATTGCCGAGGGCATGAAGCGTCTGGGCTGGGTGTCGCGTCCGAAGCCGCTGCACGAATTGCAGGCCGCGGCAGCGGTCGGCCAGATGGGGCTGGCGCAGCTGTATGAATCGAAGCTGCGCGAGCATGGCGTGGGCAGTGCCCAGGTGCTGCTGACGCATGCCGATCTGGCCGACCGCGAGCGCTATCTGAACGCTCGCTCGACGCTGCTCACCTTGTTGACTCTGAAGGTCATCCCGGTCATCAACGAGAACGA
>JAKFUQ010000207.1 GCA_021732645.1 Rhizobacter sp.
CGAGAACATCTTCTTCTCGATCACCGTGCGCAGCTTCTCGTAGCTGGTCCACACCGGGTTGTTGCCGGCGTTGTTGGCGCGCGCGCGCAGCACGAAGTTGACGATCTCGTTGCGGAAATCCTTCGGGTTGCTGATGCCGGCTGGCTTCTCGATCTTTTCCAGCTCGGCGTTCAGCGAGCCGCGGTCGAACACCTCGCCGGTATCGGTGTCGCGGTACTCGTGGTCCTGGATCCAGTAGTCGGCATAGGTCACGTAGCGGTCGAAGATGTTCTGGCCGTACTCGCTGTAGCTCTCCAGGTAGGCGGTCTGGATTTCCTTGCCGATGAACTCGGCATAGCGCACCGACAGGTGTTCCTTGATGAAGGCGAGGTACTTCTGTTCGGTCTCGGCCGGGAACTGCTCGCGCTCGATCTGCTGTTCGAGCACGTACATCAGGTGCACCGGGTTGGCAGCGACCTCGGTGCTGTCGAAATTGAACACCTTGGAGATGATCTTGAAGGCGAAGCGCGTGCTGATGCCGCTCATGCCCTCGTCGACACCGGCATAGTCGCGGTACTCCTGGAAGCTCTTCGCGCGCGGGTCGGTGTCCTTCAGGTTCTCGCCGTCGTAGACCAGCATCTTCGAATACAGGCTGGAGTTCTCGGGCTCCTTCAGCCGCGTGAGGATCGCGAACTGGCTCATCATCTTCATCGTGCCGGGTGCGCAGGTCGCTTGCGACAGCGACGAGCCGCGCAGCAGCTTCTCGTAGATCTTGACCTCTTCGCTCACGCGCAGGCAGTACGGCACCTTGACGATGTAGATGCGGTCGAGGAAGGCCTCGTTGTTCTTGTTGTTGCGGAACGCCTTCCACTCGCTTTCGTTGCTGTGCGCCAGTACCACCCCATCGAACGGGATTGCGCCGAAGCCCTCGGTGCCCTTGAAATTGCTTTCCTGCGTCGCGGTCAGCAGCGGGTGCAGCACCTTGATCGGCGCCTTGAACATCTCGACGAATTCGAGCAGCCCCTGGTTGGCCAGGCACAGGCCGCCGGAGTAGCTGTAGGCATCGGGGTCGTCCTGCGCATAGGTTTCGAGCTTGCGGATGTCGACCTTGCCGACCAGCGAGCTGATGTCCTGGTTGTTCTCGTCACCCGGCTCGGTCTTGGCGATACCGACCTGTTTCAGCACCGACGGGTAGCGTTTGATGACCTTGAATTGGCGGATATCGCCACCGAATTCATCGAGCCGCTTGACCGCCCAGGGTGACAGCACCCGCTGCAGGTAGCGGCGCGGGATGCCGTATTCCTTCTCCAGGATCGGACCATCCTCGATCGCATCGAACAGGCCCAGCGGCGACTCGTTCACCGGCGATCCCTTGATCGCGTAGAACGGCACCTCCTGCATCAGCTGTTTCAGCCGTTCGGCGATGCTGCTCTTGCCGCCGCCGACCGGGCCGAGCAGATACAGGATTTGCTTCTTCTCTTCCAGGCCTTGGGCCGCATGCCGGAAATAGCTGACGACCTGCTCGATCGCATCTTCCATCCCGTAGAACTCGGCGAACGCGGGGTAGATCTTGATGACCTTGTTGGCGAACAGCCTGGACAGGCGCGGGTCGTTGCGCGTGTCTACCGTCTGCGGCTCACCGATGGCTTGAAGCATGCGCTCGGCGGCGCTGGCATACGCGACCCGGTTGCGTTTGCACTCGGCGAGGTAGTCCTCGATCGAGAGCTCTTCTTCGCGCGTGCGCTCGAACCGAGCGGCGAAATGGCTAATGACGTCCATGTTGATCTCCTGTGGGTGGAGGAGGCGATGGCAGGCTGTCTGGCCTTGCCACCGTCTGGGGAAGTTCTGATGAAGTCCTAACGTCAGGGCTTCATCAGAGCTTTCCGCGAATCAACCGTGTCTACGTCGTCTGCCTGTAGCTTCGATCCAATGCGCTGCGGCGATGGCGCGAGAAACAAGGCTACCGCCGTTCAGTTCAACACACCACCGCAGCCACATCAGCAATATGCGTGCCCTTGGAGCTGCACGCGGTGTGCATGAAGTCATGCTGCACTGACCTGCGCAACGCTGATCAGGTTCCGCCAACCAACTTGCTTCAGCAACGTTAACGCGCCAGGGTTGCCTTGTGGTGACAGGGGAATTGCGATGCGCGATGCGGCACGCCATCCGTGCGGCATGCGTGCGGGGAGCCTGGGCCGTGCAGGCTCAGCGCTTGGGCAGGCCCAGCTTGTCGAGCAGCCCGTTGAGCTCGTCGAGCGAGCCGAATGCAATCGAGACCTCGCCCTGCTCGCCACGCGCGGTGCGTTTTTTCACCCGCACCTCAACGCGCGCGGTGAGCGCGTCCGACAACGCCTGCTCGATGCGCAACAACTCACGTGACTTGGCCGACGCCGCACGCGCCGCCGGCTTCCGGGGGTCGCTGTCGTCGGTACGGGCGACCAGCTTTTCGGCTTCACGCACGCTGAGTTTCTTGGCAACGATCTGGCCCGCCGCGAGGATTTGCTGCGCGCCGTCGAGCGGCAGCAGCGCGCGCGCATGGCCCATGTCCAGGTCGCCGGCCATCAGCATCTGCTG
>JAKFUQ010000214.1 GCA_021732645.1 Rhizobacter sp.
GGGCCGCTGACCAACCCGGCCGGCGCGCCGAACATCCTGATGGGCGTGTTCCACGCCGATCTGGTCGGCATCCAGGCGAGTGCGCTGCAGCGCCTTGGCGCGCAGCATGCGGTGGTCGTCTACGGCCGCGATGGCCTGGACGAGGTGACGCTGGGCGCCTCGACCTTGGTCTGCGAGATCAAGGATGGCGGGGTGCGCGAATACGAGATCCACCCGGAAGACTTTGGCTTGGCCATGGCGAGCCACCGCGCGCTGCGGGTGGAGACGCCGGGCGATTCAAAGCGCATGCTGCTCGCGGTGCTCGATGACCAGCCCGGCCCGGCGCGCGACATCGTGATGTTGAACGCTGGTGTGGCGCTGTACGCCGCGGACGTGGCGCCGACGATGGCCGACGGCATCGCGCTGGCGCGCGAGGCGCTGCAATCGGGGCGCGCGCGCGACAAGCTGCATCAGTTCGTCAGTGCGACGCAGGCGCTGGCCACTGGATTGATGCCATGAGCAGCGACATCCTGAGCCGCATCGTCGAGGTCAAGCGCGAGGAGATCCGTGCAGCGCGCGTCCGGCGCGATGCGACCTCACTGCGCCGCGATGCCGAATCGCTGGGCGGTGTGCGCGACTTCGTCGGCGCGATGCGCGCCAAGATCGTTGCCGGGCAGGCCGCCATCATCGCCGAGATCAAGAAGGCCAGCCCCAGCAAAGGTGTGCTGCGTGAACACTTCGTGCCCGCCGAGATCGCCGAAAGCTATGCGCGCGGCGGCGCGGCGTGCCTGAGCGTGCTCACCGACGTGCAGTTCTTCCAGGGCGCGGTGGCCTACCTCGAACAGGCGCGCGCCGCCTGCACGCTGCCGGTGCTGCGCAAGGACTTCATGATCGATGCCTACCAGGTCTTCGAGGCGCGCGCGATGGGGGCCGACTGCATCTTGCTGATTGCCGCCTGTCTCGACGATGCGCAGATGGCCGACCTGGAAGCGCAGGCACATGCGCTCGGCATGGCGGTGCTGGTCGAGGTGCACGACGGCCTCGAACTCGACCGCGCGCTGCGGCTCAAAACGCCGCTGGTCGGCATCAACAACCGCAACCTGCGCACCTTTGAAGTGACGCTGGAGACCACGCTCGGCTTGCTCAAGCACCTGCCCGCCGATCGCTTGCCGGTCACCGAAAGCGGCGTGCTCGCACGTGCCGATGTCGAGCGCATGCGTGCGGCCGAGGTGCAGGCCTTCCTGGTCGGCGAAGCGTTCATGCGGGCAGCCGATCCGGGGCAGGCGCTCCACGCGTTGTTTGCGTGAGCTGGACCGCCCAAGCACTGCGCGAGCGGTTTGCCGTGCACGGGCGCTTCTACGAAGCCGATCTGGGCGGGCAACGTTGGGCGCTGCGCAGCCACCTCGAAATCTTTGATCCTGCACTGTCCTGGCCCGACGTGGCCCGGGCCGAGGCTGACCTCGTCGCGGTGATGATGAACCCGGGCGCCTCACGTCCGCTGGCGCCGCCCGATGCCGGAGGCTGGGCGCCTGCGATTCCGGACCGCACGCAATACCAGCTGATGAAGCTCGCGCTGGGCGCCAGTGCGCGCGGATGGCCCATCCGCCACATCCGCGTCATCAACTTGTCGGACTTGCGCACCCCCAAGAGCACGGTGCTGTTTGAGGCGATAGGCGGCATGGCGGACGACCGCCACAGCATGTTCAGCCCGTCGCGCGCCGCCGAGCTTCGTCAGGCGTTGGGTTCGGGTCACGCGCCCGTGTTGCGGGCCTGGGGCATGGCCAAGCAGTTGAGTCCGTTGCTGGCGCTCGCCCTGCCGACACTGAAGAATAAAATGAAGTTAGGGCTCACTCACGACGGAGTTCATTACAGGCATCCGTTGCCGCAGCGCGCTGATTTACAAGCCCGCTGGCTGCTGGAGGTGGGCGCACAGATGGACGTGCAGGCAGCGGCCCGCAGATGCTGACCATGGCCTCGCCTGAAAGCGCGATATACTCTTGGGCTCGCCGCGGAGGGGTGGCCGAGTGGTTAATGGCAGCAGACTGTAAATCTGCCCTCTAACGAGTACGCTGGTTCGAATCCAGCCTCCTCCACCAAAGCGAAAAGACATATTTCGACCCTCTCGGGCGCAGGCCCGTTGAGGTCCGAGGCGGGAGTAGTTCAATGGTAGAACCCTAGCCTTCCAAGCTAATGACACGGGTTCGATTCCCGTCTCCCGCTCCAAGGTTCCAGCTGGTTTCCGGTCGTTTGGATGTCGGCGCGTAGGTTGTGTTTGGCCCATGTGGCTCAGTGGTAGAGCACTCCCTTGGTAAGGGAGAGGTCGCGCGTTCGATCCGCGCCATGGGCACCAAGAATTTTGAGTTTCGGTGTTGAGTCTTCAGTCTCGCAGTCTCGTAATCTGGTCTCCGGAGAAATTGAAATGGCAAAAGGCAAATTTGAGCGCACCAAGCCGCACGTCAACGTGGGCACCATAGGTCACGTCGATCATGGCAAGACCACCTTGACGGCGGCGATCACCACCGTGCTGAG